>JANOHQ010000212.1:0-10354 GCA_031406595.1 Chitinophagaceae bacterium | reverse complement strand
TTTGGAGATTGCAGCTCAATGTTTTTATTCCAAAACAACCAACTGAAGAAAGAGAATGGGGTATTGGGTTCTTCTGTATTCACAAAATGAACCTGTCCCAATTGTTGAGCAGGGTTGTTCTTTGTTAATCGCCTGATTTTTGCAAGGGAGAAAAGGATACGGAGGCATATCATTAAAACAATGGACCCATATAGGAGCCAGCTAATATTTTCCCAGCTAAACCAGGATGATTGCCCAAGTGAAATGATTACTGTTGCTGTGTCAGCCCCGCTGAATGAAAAGGAAGAAAGCGTTTGAATGACAAATGAGTCTTTTTCAGCGCTTGTAAAATATAAGGGAATATTCAAAAAAGGAATAACAATGCTGACCACCGGAGAAAGCAGGAGGTAAAAGCGATTGTATTGATGAAAGCGATTGTTGCGCAGGAAAAAATGATAATAGCCATACAGAAGGCCTGAGGCGATGATCACTTGCAGCAGGTATAATAGTGTGGCTTTCATTTTTGCTGGTTTTGTTGTTTTTTAATTTGTTTCAACAATCCTTCAAGCTCCTCGATAGAAATATTATTCTCCTTTACCATATAGGAGACAACATTGCTGAAGGAACCTTCGAAATAATTTTTGGCAAGCTGCCGGATGTTCTTGCCTGAGTAGGCTTCTTTGGAGATAAGAGGGGAGTAGCGGTGCTGCCTGCCCAGGACCTCCACTGCCACGAATTCCTTTTCGATAAGGATCTTTAGTAATGTCGCGACTGTGTTCTGGTGGGGTTTTGGATTCGGCATGGCTTCAACAATCTCACGGAGAAATGCTCTCTCCATTGTCCATAACGCCTGCATTACTTGCTCTTCTGCTTTTGTCAATTGTTTCATGGAAGAAATTTCTTTACCGAAGCTATAACTAGTTTTTTAGTTTACCAACTAAATTTTTAGTTAATAGAGAATTTTCACAGTTTGTAGGCATTCTTTCCTTTATTTTGCAACAAAAGAACCTGAATGTCTGAGCCGATCATCGAAATGCGTCATGCCAATATCTACCAGGGCAGTAATCTTATATTACAGGATATTAACCTTACCGTTAATAAAGGGGAGTTTGTGTACCTGGTAGGAAAGACGGGCACCGGCAAATCCAGCCTGCTGAAAACATTATACGGGGAACTACCGCTTACCCAGGGAGAAGGCACCGTGGCGGGGTTTAATCTTCGCGGGCTCGACTGGAAAAAAGTTCCCTATCTCCGCCGTACGCTGGGTGTGGTGTTCCAGGATTTTCAATTGCTGACCGACCGCAACGTCAATAATAACCTGAAGTTTGTGTTGAGAGCCACCGGTTGGACCGATGACAAACTCATGGATGAGAAGATCATGGATGTACTCGATAAAGTGGGCCTGAAATCAAAAGGATTTAAAATGCCCTTTGAACTGAGTGGCGGCGAGCAGCAGCGTATCGACGTTGCAAGAGCCTTATTGAATTCTCCCAAACTGATATTGGCTGATGAACCTACAGGTAACCTTGATCCCGAAACATCGGATGAGATCATGGCCCTGCTGTTCCATATTTCAAAGGATTACAATACCGCGGTGGTGATGGCTTCGCATGATTATATCGTGGTGCAGAAATTTCCGGCACGGATGATCCGGACTGAAAAAGGCCGGGTGACCGACAATGCTAGTATAAGTATTGAATAAGCCGTTGCAGGTTCTTCCCATTGTCATAAACATCTTCCAGTAATTGCTTACGGATCAGTATTTCCTCCCGGCCAAAAGGCTGGTGATAGAGCTGTGCAATGATAGCAGCAAATGCATTTGCCGTGGTACCTGTATGACAAGCACTTTCCAGCCCCGTGCCTTTTACCATCGGCTCATTCACCACGCAATGCCGCCCTTCAAATAACGCATGTAATAATTTTAACCGGATGCCGGTGATACCCTCGTTAAAGCAGGGCAGTACATTGATATGCGCTTTGCGGACCAGGTCATTCATCTCCGTTTCGGAAGGATCGGCCACCAGGCAGGTATGCTGGCAGAGATGGGCCATCTTCTGCAAACGCCGGGAAGGTTTTTTTCCCGCGATCACAAAGGGTTTCCTGATCTTCATAAAGACATGCTGCAATAACCATATCTATGCTTTCTCATTTTCCGGTACAGAGAGATTGCCATGATACAGACAAAGATTGCCCATACCTTCTTCGCCAGTTACCTGCTGCCAGGCAGGGAAAGTTGGGACATATATTACTTTTGGTAAGTGAAAATCCTCCTTAAAAGCCCGTATGTCTTCCTGGGAAACACAGGCATAGACACATTCTTTTGACAACTGTTGCGAATATTTTTTAATCAGCCGGCTCTCATTCAGGAAGAATAATTTTTTCAGCAATGATGACTCTGCCCTTGCCAGTTCCCTGTAGTAAAGACCCTCTTCATTATGCATACGTACAACGACCTTTCTCTTTCCCAGGTCAAGCCGGGGAAGTACACCCGTACAATGGAGACCTTCCAGGAGAATGGGATGCTCATCAGCATTCAGTGCATTGACAAGACCCTCATTTAAACGGGATGCTACGATATAAGGTAGTTTGGCCGACCAGCCCTGCCTGCCTTTTTTTCGCTCATATACATGGATCGTTTCGCAAAACTGGTTCAGTTCGTTGGGCATCCCTCTTTCATTGTAACTGAAATAATGAAGATGGATCTTTATACCCGCTTTTTTTAAAAGCATGATCCTGTTCATCATATCAATAGCACCGCCGTAGTCGGCTGGCCAGGGTGTATCGAGGCATACGATATGTAAATGTTTGCTCACGAATTGAACACGGATTGATAGAGTGCCAGTAATTTTTTCTCGTCCTGTTGCCAGTTGAGGACCGCTCTTGCTTTCATACAATTTTCTTTTAGTCTCTTGTATAGAACATCGTCGGCAAGCAAATTGTTCAGGGCTTCCGCTATCCGTCCCGGAGAAATATCCGGCAAAAGGACCGCTACTTCGAACTGTTTGTTGATCTTCTGGTATTCAGGATAGTTCACAGTAACCTGCGGAAGGCCCGCATGGATATAGTCAAACAGTTTATTGGGCAGGGCCAGCCACTGGTTCAATCCCTGCTTTTCCGGCACCGCCACCGCGATATAGGCCGCCGCGGCTGTCTTTCTCAATTCTTCCGGTGATAACATGCCTTTCAACTCAATTTTATTTTCCAGTTGGTGATCGCTGACCAACTTTTTTAATGCCGGCATGAAATTGCCGTCGCCGCAGACCACCAGCCGCGCGTTGACCAATTTCATAGCCGGAACAAGATATTCCAGTCCCCTTGCTTCATTCACTGCCCCCTGGTATAGAATGAATCGTTCCGCAGTTGGCATAGGGGACGGTTCAACAGGACGCAGTACCGGAATGTTCCGGATCGTTTCATAGCTCACTTTATAACGGCGATAAAATTCTTCGGCGATACTTTCACTGACCGTATAGCCCCATTTAAATTCCGGGACGGCTTTTTTCTCGATCCGCATCCATGTTTTTTGAATACCGGGCCTGGTGATCACTTCCTTCATCTCGGTGAATAACTCGTGGGCGTCATAGATCCGCGGTATCTTCTTTAAGCGGGAAATGCGAAGACAGGGTAATATAGTGTCCAGGTCGATGGCGCAGATGGCGTCCATTTTTTTGAACAGCAGGAAAAAGAACAAACGGATATTGTATTCTGCGTAGAACCATTTCTTCTTATTGAACCTGCAACGCAGCCGTTTTTGGGCATATTTTTTTTGTTCGAGAGGGAGTGAAGTAGCCAATTTCCGGCCTACCAGCGTAACCTGGTAACCGTTCTCAGCCAGGGAAGTACAGATACGCTGCATCCGCTGGTCGTAGGTCAGGTCATTCGTAACGGTAAAATAGATTCTTTTCAAAACAGGGTGAAAATATAAAAGAAAAAGCTTTTAAGGAAATACAGATCCTCAATAAGCAATAGGCAATTGGCAATAGGTAAGGGAAGCAAAAAATGAGAAAGCTAAGAATCGTGATCCAATGCTTCATTGAATCGCTGCTTCATAACTTCCTTATTCCTTTACATCGCGCTGCTCGCAATGACTTTACGTTTTGTCATTGCGAGGCAAAGCCGAAGCAACTTATTCCTTATTTACTGCCCCATATTCACACCATCCATTCCGTCGGTACCCTGGTTTTTGTTATTCTTACGTTTGAACAGGCTGGGATCGAATTTACCAAAGCGCCAGTTGAAGTTCAACCGCAGCACCTGCGGATCACGACGACGGAATACATCCTGCGTGAAGAAAAGTGATTCAGAATGGACATCCGAACGACGGGTCCTGAAAATATCGTTGATATTGAGCGAGAGGGAAGCTTGTTTATTTTTCAGGAATTCATAACGGAAACCCGCATCCACAAAATAATTAGCTCTTACATATCCCTGGGAAGACGATGACTGTCCAAAGCCACCGCCACCACCGCCAAACATACCGCCACGGCCGCCACCACCACTGTTGCCGCTGCCACCGGGAGGTAAGATGGTCTTTGACTGGTATTCACCGGATACCTGCATGCTGAAATTCTTAAAGAGTTTAAACTGATTATTGAGTTTAGTAAACCAACTGGCAAACTGCTCCTGCTCCGGCTGACCTGCAATACCTGTATTGATCTTTGAAGTAAACAGGTTTAGGTTCGTGGTCATATCCCACCACTTGGTCATCTTTGTTTTCAGGGTCATTTCCAATCCGGTTACATAGCTGGATGCCGCATTGATATAAGTATTGATCAAAATAGTATCCGGAATTGTCTCTTGTATTTGAAAACGGGTGATCAGGTCGTTGGTATTCTTGTAATAGATCGAGCCGAGGAAACTGTCCTTGTTCTTCTTGAATGTTTTTTGATAGGACAACTCCACTGAGTTGGTGAACTCCGGTTTCAGGTTGGGGTTACCGCGGCTGATATTTAATGAATCCGAATAATCGGTGAAAGGATAAAGCTGGAAGAAATTAGGGCGATTGATCTTCCGGCTATAGTTCAACTGCAATTCCTGGTCATTTTTCATCTTATTGGTCAGGAAGATGCTCGGAAAAAGACTGACCGGGAAGTCTACATTGAATACCTGGCCCTTGTCCGGCAAACGGCCTTCATAGTTGGAGCTTTCTGCCCGCAAACCTAACTGGTAACCAAAGCTCTTAGCCTGCCTGGAATAGGTAGCATAAGCCGCATACACTTTATCGGTGCTGTTATAATTAACAGACAGGGAGTCAATGCGCACTGATGCGCCCCCGTTAAAACTGAAGAAATCGTTTTTATTATCTTGCTTCCGGATCGACACTCGGCCCCCGAACTCAATCTTTGATTTATCATTGATGGGGTTGGTATAATCGGTCTGGAACGTGAAGTTCTCATTCGATCCCTTTCCATCCTGGCGCTGCGAAGATGACTTCACAATATTCTTGGTGGAATAATCCAGTGAATCCGTTTTGATCAGGTTGGTATTATTGTTCCTGCTGGTATTGTAGGTCATATCGGCGGTGAGCTCTTGTCCTGATTTGGGAAAATTTCTTTTATAACTCAGCATGGTCCCGGTATTCCGGAAGTTGTTTTTCGAGTTTGACAATCGTTCTGCCAGCGATGAAGTTACCGGCGAACCAAGCAGGTCGGTTTGCATGCTGCTCAATGTAGAAGGCTTGAAACCTCCCTTTGCAAAATTTCCCGAGATCGAAATAGTATTGCGGTTATCGATGAAATAATCCATGCCCGCACGGCCAAAACCAAAATTACCCAGCATCGTGCTTTTATCTGTCTGTAATAAATGGATATCATCCGGGTTGCCATAGGTAAGGCGATCCGTTGTTCCTTTGCTGATCGATTTCCGCTGGTTGAAATTTCCGCTGACAAAGAAATTCACTTTTTCCTGGCGTACATTGATATCGCCACCCAACCCGATCCTTCCTCTCGAATCAACATTGGTACGTAAACTTCCGTTGTAACCCACTTTCTTATTCTTTTTTAGTACCACGTTCAATATACCGGAAGTACCACCGGAGGCATCGAATTTCGCAGAGGGGTTGGTGATGATCTCCACACTTTCGATCGCATCGGCAGGGATCTGGTCAAGACTCATCGTAGTAGGCCGTCCATCCACGAATATCTGTGGTGCATTATTTCTCATCGTTACGTTTCCGTCAATATCCACACTCACAGAAGGAACATTCTTCATCACATCTACCGCGGTACCACCTGCGGAAACAATATTCTTATCTACGTTGAACACTTTACGGTCGATACCCAATCTTAACCCGGGGTTTGATTCCGCAGTGACCGTTACATTATCAAGCAGTTTTTCTTCAAATTCAACTTTTACATTTCCCAGATCCTTGTCAAGTGCCGACATCATATCAACACCCGGTTTGAGATCGAAAGAAACAGTTTGTTCAAAAGATTTAAAACCCACGATCGTAATCTGCAATTTGGATTGGCCCATTGCCGGCACATTCTCCAGGCTGAACTCTCCATTGGCCCTGGTGATCATACCTGATACCGCCACCTCTTTTCTCTTTTTGGTAACTGTATCCATCTTGTTCTGGAGGAGCTGAACAGAAGCATATTCAATAGGTTTCCCGGTTTTGGACTCAACCACTTTACCATAAAACCGGCCTGTAGGCATCTGCCCACCCGTTCTGCCCCCGCCCGGAGGCTGGGAATATGTCATAACAGACAGTAAAACAAGGGATAAGGCCAGGAACGAATTTCTCATTGTTGGAATTTTATATTTAGACGGGCAAAGGTGACCGAACTTGCTGACAGATCGATGACGTAGAGACGCGGCATGCCGCGTCTCGGGACGTAGCGTGCTACGTCTCTACAAGCCAAATGAACAAAACCTGCGCCAGACCAATGACAAACCCGATCAGTGCGCCGGTGATCATGGCCAGCTTTAATTCCTTTTTCATACCGGTGTAAACCATTTTTTCCAGTTTATCAGGCTGGAATGCCAGTAGCCTCTCTGTAATAACATTTTCGATATCGAATTCCTGTTTAAGATTTAAAGCATATTGTTTCATCACTTGCGGGAAAAGCAGTTCGATTTCTTTCAGAAAAGCCTCTTTGAGTTTATCAATGGTCTTGTCGCCGATAAACATCGCGATCATGGGCATTTCTTTGCCCAGCCTGTTTCGCAGGAAATCATCGATATGGGCTTCGATTAGTGGGAGTATTTTTTTCAGGGCTTCCGGGTCGTTGATCTTTTCTTCGATGCTGTTAAAAGAAAAATTCTCCCGGGCGATCACCCCCAATTTCCTGGCGAACTCTTCCCGGCGTTTTGGGAATATCCCTTGTATGGTAAGCCCCATGGAGTTCCTGGCCTTGCGGGGATGGAAGAGAAAAAAGATGGCGATCCGGATAGTGAGCCAGCCGATACCGGCCGAACTAAGCGGAATGATCAGTAATAACCAATTGTTCATGCGGGATAAATTAAACCCCGTTAAGTACCTGCCGGAGCGAATACTGAACGGGGTATGTTGGGGGTGGCTAACCGGGTTCGAACCGGCGACCCCTAGAACCACAATCTAGTGCTCTAACCAACTGAGCTATAACCACCATTTTCGAGCAGCAAAAATAAGTAAAAGCAGTTTGTGTAAAAAATATTAATCAAAAAGGAACTGTATTGGTTTTTACGGGGATAAACGGGCGCTGTTGTTTAGAACCTGGTCATATAAACGCGATAGGATCAAGTAAAGAATTTTTATACAACCGTAATGAACGACTGTTAGGATGATATTATTTTTCTAAAGTCGCACGCGAACCCTTGTTGTAAATAAGTATTTTCGCGACACCATTTTAAACCAACCTCATGACCAAACAGAATGTCAGCCACTGGCTCAAAACTAAAATTGCAGATGAAGCAGGGATCAATGAACAGGAAATAAGTGAATCCGCCTCCTTCGAAACATTCCAACTCGACTCACTTGACATGGTGAGCCTTTCTCACGAACTCGAGAATTTTACAGGAAAGACCATCGAACCCACCGTATTCTGGGAGTACAACTCCATCGAGAAATTGAGTGAATGGGTTACCAAAAACGAGAGTTGATGGTGACCTGGAATCCTTATACTCCCGGGTATTTTGATGATCCTTATCCTCACCTGAAAGAATGCCGCGAAACAAACCCGGTACAAAAAGGCATTCACGGGGAGTGGATATTGCTCAGGCACAAGCATGTCCGGCAGGTATTGAAATCGGACCAATTTGACGCGTCTAACCTGAGCAATTATTTTGCCTCGAAGGAGAAGATCATATTCGATCAAAATGCTTGTCCCTTTTTAGCGAGGGGTACCCGGCAGTGGATCATGTACCTTAATGGGGCAGAGCATATCACTACCAGCAACCTGGCCGGCCTCGCACTGCGCAGGATCGATTTTACCGCCCTGATCGAAGAAGCCATCGCTGTTTGCCTGCCGGGTTTCAGGAATATTGCTTCCTTCAACCTCGTTGACCTCGCTTCCGTTATTCCCTTCTATCTCTCAAAGAAGATGGTGGGCTTTGGTGAACATGTTACGTATGAAAAACTCCGGAATTTTTCATACAAACTAGCGGTATCACAAGACCTCTTTCTTTCAAAAAAAGATTACCGCGAAGTGAATGCTGAATTTGAATGGGGTTTTGGCGAATTTGAAAAGATGCTTGCACCGGGCGCCGCAAGACAGGATCAAACCCTGGCGGCTTTACTGCCGGAGATCGACAGACCTTCTGCATCGCCGCTGGCCGCTGATGATATGCATTCCCTGTTGAGTATGCTGTTCATGGCATCATTTGAAACAACCAAGGACGCATTGAGTATCATATTGACCGAATTGATCAAACGACCCTCCCTGATGGAGTATGTGATCGGGGCCGATGAACGGCAGATTAAAGTATTGACGGAGGAATTGCTACGTGTTGCCTGCCCGCTTCAGTATACCGTAAGGGTTTGCAGGGAAGACCTTGAGCTGGATGGAACATTCCTTCCGGCAGGTACCAAACTTTTCCTGGGGCTTGCAAGCGCCAACCGCGACGAAGAAGTGTTTGAGCAACCCGATGAGATTCTGCCTGGGCGGGGTGATAACCCGCAGGTTGCTTTTGGCGGAGGCGTGCATGCCTGCCTTGGTGCAAGGATCGCCCGGCTGGAAGTCAGAACCTGGTTAAAACCACTCTGCCGTTTCCTGGTCGATTACCAGGTAGCGTCAAACGAAAAGCCGCAATGGCAACGGACGATATTTATGAGAGGACTCCGGCAACTCACCATTGTGCGAAAATAACCGATGAGCCAGTTATCCTTCACTTCAATTTTTGTGGCAACATTACTGGCCGTGGCCTCCATCCTCTTTATTCCTAAAAAGGAATATCGCTGGATACCACTGCTGGTGATCAGTCTGCTGTTTTACTGGTGGATATCGGGCAATAAGGTGATACTACTGGCAGGCTACTCCTTATTGATCTTTTTGGCAGGACGATATCTAGGGCATAAGAAGCAGGGGCAACCCGGCACATCCGCGATGGCCGTGCTGGTATTTGTTTGCCTGCTGCCGCTGGTGATATCCAAACTATTGCACCTGGTGCCCGTCTTGCAGGAGAGTATATTTTTTTCGGAAAGAATCGAATATAGCGCAGTGGGCAACGCGGTGGAACTTGTGGGAATATCTTATTTCGTTTTTAATGCAATCAGCTACCTGGTCGATATCCGCAGGGGATATATAAAGACGGAGAGTAATTTTTTTATACTGTTGTTATACCTGGCTTTTTATCCTGTTATATATTCCGGGCCTCTGCATCGTTCAAAGAACCTTTTACAGCAGTTTCGGCACGGCATTCATTTTTCCGTGGAAAATGGCCGACTGGCATTCCGGTTACTGCTGATCGGTCTTTTTAAGAACCTCGTATTCGCACCCCGTCTCAATTCTTTCACGCAGGAACTCGAACAGAAAGCAACCGGACTGTACGTGGTACTCCAGGGATTTTGTTTCTTTTTTTATCTTTATTTTGTTTTTAGCTCCTACGTTGATATTGCAAGAGGCCTCGGCAAGCTTATCGGGATTGATATTGCCGATAATTTCAGGAACCGAGTATACGCGTCCTCGTCGCGCCAGCAATTCTGGCAGGGCTGGCATATGACGTTAAATAACTGGTTCCGGGACTACGTTTTTTTCCCGCTGGCCAAACAAAGAAGGACAAAGCAATGGATGAAACTGGCGACCCTGGTTACATTTGTCCTGATCGGGTTATGGCATGGCCTGTCTCTCAAATTTGCGCTATGGGGATTGTTAAATGGTTGCTGGATCATTGCCGAGCAAGAATGGCAAGGCAGATTCAACATCATACCAGCAAAGTACAAACGATGGGCCGGCGT
>JANOHQ010000193.1:0-9378 GCA_031406595.1 Chitinophagaceae bacterium | reverse complement strand
CCTGCGGTTTGTGGCGTTATACTCGTGTGGGGGCTTATGCCGCCTGACGAGTATACTCAGCGCTACCAGATTCTGGTAATCGCCTGTTGGTAAAGAGAATTCCTTTCCAATGAATGGTGGCGAAGAAAGTCTAAACCGAATATTCTGCCCGCTAGTTCAATGTTGCATAGCTTCTCACCGGTTGTTCCGTAGTATTCATGCCACGAGGACCACTGCCAATTACAGAGATCAGCAACTAACAGAGAGGCAAGAGGGTTATTATGAATATACTTAAAGCAGTTTTCCAGGTAGTCACTGATCCTTAAACCATCTACACAAATTGACTCATCTGTCAGGCATTTTGCTTTAGTCTTTTTCTGAAAAAGAGAGCCGGTCGTTTTGTTCTGGTTATTAATCGCCCGGGTATAAGAGCTGAGTGTGTGGCCAATCTTTTTTGATAAAACCTGAAGAGCTGATGGCCCGTCTTTCACTATAATATTATCGCATCCTCTCTCAGTAGGTTGTAATATGAAATGAAAATGATTCGGCATAAGACAATAGGAGAGTAGATTGCAATAAGGCAGCCATTCCACTCGTACCTTCTTCAGAAGGAAGAGATAGTTTGCATCATTGAAGAAGATCTTCGTTTTGTTATTACCCCTGTTATAGACATGGTAAATATGATCAGCATTGAAATGCATGCAGTTATTTTAACAGGCCAATTTAGGCAGAACTTAATCCGTGAGCTTGGAGTTTTAAACGCAGGAGAACGTATTTTAACGAGGAGAAATTGAGGTAATTGGCCAAATGCGCAGTCGTCAGGCCATAATTTTACGGCATATTAATTCAGCATTGCGGGCAAATGGCCAGACGACTGCTTACTCTACTTCGATCTCATCCACAAACAACCAAGCTTTACTTCCTGCACCGGGATTACCCGCGGGTATCGCCCCCCAGTTTTTAATAAATACTTTTATGTACCGGGCAGAAAAACTTCCTTCATGCCAGCGTAATCTTGTTTTTCGCCCCATAAAGGGTTCGATATCTGAGAAGATGCCCGTATCCGGTTTCCGGAAATTGATACCATCATCGCTGAGCATGAAGTCGGCATATTTCGGCGGCCAGATCCAGCTGCTGGTTCGGGTGAGGGTATTAACGGTGACCTGTTTGAAATCTGTTTTAGCACCGAGATCAATGATCGCTTCGCAATCTTCTCCACTAAAACCAATGAACTCTTTTGACCGGTCAAACCCTTTTTCATTGATCACGCCATTCACTAAAGTGAAAGCACCATCGCCGGGGTATTTGCTATCGGGTTCTTTGGTGATGGTTATTTTTTTGCCGGTAGCCTTGTTGAAGAAAAACTTTTGTTTAATAGTTGAATTTGACCCAAAGACCAAAATTTCCTGGGTGCTACCTATTGTAAAAATATCAGTGGGCTCTGTGTCAAAAGCCGCTATCGTGTCGGTTACACCATTATACTCTATTATTCTAAAATCGATAAACTTTTCTTTGGTTCGTGATTCAATCTTCCATATCAGTCGATCATAATCTTCTGATGGTATAACTTTTGCTTTTAAATCAAAATACGCCTTACTATAGTTCGTATTCCATAATTCATATCTTTTAAACTGCACCAACAATCTCTTCTGAAAATCCTCCCAATTCCTGTTCTCCTTCGTACTCCACAACACTTCACTCAACGCACTCATCCTCGGGAACAACATATATTCCACCTTCTTCGTATTTTTTATATACTCCGTCCATAGATTAGCCTGGGCGCCCATGATATATTTTGCTTCTTCTTCATTCAGTTCTTTCGGGATGGGTTCGTAAGCATATACTTTTTCGATAGGGTTGAATCCACCGATAGTAACTGAATCCTCATTCTCAGTTTGCGAATGATCGAAATACACGGGATTACCCGGCGTCATGATCACTTTATGTTTTTGTTTGGCGGCATCGATGCCACCCTGTTCACCTCTCCAGCTCATGACCACTGCATTGGGGGCGAGTCCGCCCTCGAGTATCTCATCCCAACCGATCAATGTTCTTCCATTGCTGTCCAGGTATTTCCCGATCCGCTGGATAAAATAACTCTGGAGTTCATGCTCATCCTTCAGTTTATTCTCTTTCATTCTTCTTTGGCATAAGACACATTTTTTCCAATTGGTCTTTGGACATTCGTCCCCGCCGATATGAATATATTTTGACGGGAACAGTGCCATTACTTCTTTCAGCACGTCTTCCAGGAAATAGAACGTAGTCTCTTTGCCCGCGCAGAATACATCATCGAATACACCCCAAGTCTGTTGCACCTGTTTGCCGGATTTTGATCCGTTCCAGGCAGTCCCTTTCGGAATGGGAGTAGGCCCTTCAGGGAAGCAACTTAACACAGGATGCGCCGCGATAGCCGCCGATGCATGACCAGGCATTTCAATTTCAGGTATCACAGTAATAAAACGATCGGCAGCATATTTCACTACTTCCTTTACTTCAGCCTGTGTATAAAAACCACCGTGTTTTTTCCTATCATTACCTGTGCCGGGATAGCGGCCTATAATAGTACCGTTTCTCCACCCCCCAACGGAAGTGAGTTTGGGATACTTCTTTATCTCGATCCGCCAGCCCTGGTCATCGGTCAGATGCCAGTGAAACGTATTGAATTTGTGATAGGCGAGATAATCAATATATCTTTTAATAAATGATACAGGAAAAAAATGACGGGCCACATCCAGGTGCATCCCCCGGTAATCAAAACGTGCATGATCGAATATTTCCACGAAAGGAATTTCTTTCTTACCACTCAATGGGATCAGTTGGAAGAGTGTCTGGATCGCATGGAAAGTAGGTTCATCAAAATTGCTTTTGATGCTAACGCCTTCGCCGGTGACATATAACTGGTAAGCAGGTTTACCGGAAGTAGGCATCCGGGTCATAAAGAAATCAATATCTCCTTTTACACCTTTGGGTGATTCAGTAACGCTAATATTGAACTGCATCTTCATTTCGTCCCTTAAATAATTGAACAACCTGGGCCAGTTATGGGCCGGTAAGACCGAGGACACGGTGATCTTATCTTTTAACAGGTAAACACCGGTCTGTTGTTTTACTTCCACTGGTTGCGGGATGATATTGACCTGTGCGCTGACAATGACCGAACAGAGCAATAAAAACAAACTGATTGTTGATCGCATGTACGGATTATTTATTGTGAAATCGGTAAATAAATGGTCGAAGGGTTGGTAGCATCATGATAGATCCTGATCGTCGCTTTTTTAAAATCGGTTTGCTTCGCCTCGTAAATATTCATGAACTGTTGCGGGTTGCGGTCAGACAGCGGGAACCAGCTGCTCTGGATCTGTATCATCAGCCGATGGCCTTTCTTAAATGTATGTGCAACATCAGGTAATTCAAATTTTACGGTTTCAACCTTTCCGGGCTTGAATGGAGTGGGGGTTTCAAAACTGTTTCTGTATTTACCTCTCATAATTTCTCCACGCACTAACATCTGGTAACCATCCATCGGGTAAGGGCCACCGGCTGCACGACTTAAACTGGGATTGGTGCCCGAATACCGGAAATTATCGGGAAACACATCGATCACCTTCACTACGAAATCAGCATCGGTTCCCGTGATGCTGACTTTCAGGTTCGCAATAACGGGACCGGCCAGGGTAAGATCTTCTTCCAGCGGATCGGTTTCAAAGACCAGCACATCCGGTCTGCGGGAAGCAAAACGCTGGTCATCGGTCATGTATTCACTTGTTCTCCTGAAATGCACGTCTTCAGTATAGGGAACAGGTTTGTTCGGATCGCTGATATATTCCGTAAAATTATTTTGCTTGCCGGGATGATTCCATGACAGCGACCCGTTTTCTGCCAGGTAAATATCTCTTCCATTGCCCACCGGTGGCCATTGCTGGAGCTTTCTCCATTTATTCTCACCCGTAAAAAAGATAGTGGCTTCTGCTAATTTCGGATCATCGCCCTGTCCCTTGAGATAATAATTAAAGAAAGGTATCTCAATACTATTCTGGTACCATTGCGAAGTATTGCTGTCGAATTTGATATTTCCCAGCTGCCTGCCGTCATTGCCGGCCCATTGTCCATGCGACCAGGGACCCATTACTATCTTATTATTGGTGGAAGGGCTTTGTTTTTCAATGGCTTTGTATAAATTCCAGGCACCATAGCAGTCTTCTGCGTCGAACAAACCACCTACGACCAGCATGGCGGGTTTGATATTATACATTGCTCTTCTCGCATCCCGGGCTTTCCACCAGTCATCATAGTTGGGATGCGCATACATGTCTTTCCAGAATTGTACACTGTCACCCATATACTCCATCAATTTGGGAAGTGGATTCCCGAGGTAGAATTTATAATTGTCCCTTATTTTAAAATCATAACCCGGTGAACCAACCGTGGTAGGTTTGGGTCTGGGCTTGCCAAAACCGGAATAAAAACTAAAGCCATCCATTTGAAAGAAAGCACCATTATGATGGAAATCATCGCCCAGGAACCATTCGGTAACAGGTGCCTGCGGGCTAACCGCCTTTAATGCAGGGTGATTACTCGCTGCAGCCATCGTGGCATAGAAACCGGGATAGGAAATACCGAAGATGCCAACGTTTCCGTTGTTATTCGCCACGTTCTTTACGATCCAGTCGATGGCGTCATAGGTATCACTGGCTTCATCGATTTCATTGCCTGTTTTATTTTTATTAAAGGGACGTACATCCACGAATTCGCCTTCGCTCATCCAGCGACCGCGTACATCCTGTATGATGATGATATAATTCGCTCTTGCATAGTAGCGCCAGTAACCACCCCATAACCGCCCTGAGAAATCCTTGCCATACGGAGCGCAGGAATAGGGTGTCCGCATCATCAGGATCGGGTGTTTCTCACTTTTATCGTTGGGAGTATAGATGGTGGTGAATAATTTGATACCGTCACGCATGGGGATCGTTAGTTCGGTCTTGGTATAATTATCACGGATCCAGGCGGAATCCTGTTCATTTTGTGCCCCGGCAATGGTTACAAAGAGGACAAGCAGGAAAGAAAGCAGCAATTTTCTCATGGATGTTATTTTGATGGACTAAATTTACTGAATCCCGCTTCACCTCCATTTTTATTTTATGCAAACGAATGCTGATATCATAACCAAATTCTATACGGCTTTTCAAAAGCTGGATCATCAAACCATGAGCAGCTGCTACAGCGATGATATTGTTTTCAGCGATCCTGCTTTTGGATTGCTGCGAGGCGAGGAGGCCAAATCCATGTGGGAGATGTTGTGCAGGAATGCCAAAGACTTTTCACTCAGCTTTTCCAATATCCAGTTGCTGGATGAGGAATATGCGACCTGTAACTGGGTAGCTACCTACACTTTTTCAAAAACGGGTAGAAAAGTCGTCAATAACATCAAGGCCTTTATGAAACTAAAGGATGGTAAGATCATTGAGCACAGTGATGCCTTTAAACTCAGTAAATGGGCCGCCCAGGCATTGGGATGGAAAGGCGTTCTATTGGGCTGGTCAGGTTTTATGAAAAGGAAGATACAGAAGAATGCGAGGAAGAACCTCATTGCCTTCATTGAAAAAAAGAGTCAATTGGCAATGGGTAATAGACAATAGACAATTGGCAATAAGCAAGGGTGAACTAAACTTTCGGGAACTGTTGCCTATTGCCAGTTGCAAATTCAATATGGGTGTTTTATCGAAAGAACGTCAACTCCGGATTAATGACTCACGATTTAAGAACTCCGAATTTTCCCTTCGCCACATCCGAGATCGCTTGTTCCACTTCTTTCCAGGTATTCATCACGAAAGGACCGTAGGCAGCAATGGGTTCATTGATCGGTTCGCCGGATAGCACGAGAATGATCGTATCTTCCGAAGCGGTTATTTCAATTTCTTCGCCGTCATTTTTGAACAATACAAAATGATCGGTAGCAACAGTGTTGTTATTTACCCTGGCAGCACCTTCCACCACCAGTAAACCGGTGTTATAATTTGCAGGAAAATAAAGCGCTGCAACAGCCCCTTTTTTCAACTTCGCATTGTAAACATGCATGGGTGTAAAGGTCGTTGCCGGGCCCGGGGTGCCACCATATTCACCAGCTATTACTTCAATAAAACTCTTTCCGTCAGCTAAGTAATGCCGGCCCATCAAACTGTTTGTCAGTTCCTGGTATTTGGGCTTTGTCTTTTTATCTTTTGCGGGGAGGTTGACCCAAAGCTGCGCCATTTGGAACAATCCTCCTGTCCTGCTGAAGGTCTGCTCATGATATTCTTTGTGTAATAACCCGGCACCGGCCGTCATCCATTGCACGTCACCATCACCAATGATACCGTTGTTGCCGGCGCTATCGTGGTGTGCAATTTTACCGCGGTATGAAATAGTTACAGTTTCAAACCCGGCATGAGGATGAACGCCTACACCTCTTGGTTCTGGGGAAGGGTTGAATTCTATTTTAGCGCCATAATCCAGCATAAAGAACGGGCTCATCCTTCGTTTGTCAATTTGACCGCCGGGGAAAAAATTATGCACACGAAACCCGTCCCCGACCATGTGGGCAGCAGGAGGGGGGATGATTGCTTCTATTGTTTTTTTAATCATTGTATATACAATTTATTTTTCACCACATAGCACAATAGGTAAAACATAGGCTATGTGAATTCCTATGTGCCTATCTTCCTATGTGGTTCAAGCTTCTTAGATTAGCGTGTGATTAAAGGGATTTCCATTAATAGGATCTCGGCATTACTATCTGCTTTGATCTCTAGTTTCCCTGTTTCCGTAATTTCCAACCCATCTCTCCGGTTCAGTTTTTCACCATTGACCGTCACATCACCTTCGATCACGAAAGCATACACACCATTGGCTTTGTTCTTCAAATCATAATTCATAGAGAAATCTTTATCCAATTTGCCCAAACTAAACCATGCATCCTGGTGGATCTGCACACCACCATCATTGGTTCCGACAGGAGAGACCACGGTCAGCAATTTGTTTTGTTTATCCGTATCGGAGAAATTCTTTTGATCATACCGGGGTGTAACATTCTTTTCTTTAGGAAAGACCCATATTTGAAAGAAACGTACTTCCTTATCCTTGTTCTTATTTTTTTCTCCATGCTGGATACCAGTTCCGGCGCTCATGGCCTGTACATCACCCTGACGGATCACCTGTTTATTTCCTATGCTGTCGAAATGTTCCAGGTCGCCGCTGGTGGGAATGGAAATGATCTCCATATTCTCATGCGGGTGAGTACCAAAACCCATTCCGCCTGCTACGGTATCATCATTCAATACTCTTAATGCACCGAAATGCATTCTTTCCGGATCGTGGTATCCGGCAAAACTGAATGTATGGTAGGAATCGAGCCAGCCGTGGTTGGCGTGACCTCGTGTTGATGCTTTGTGTATTGTTGTTTTCATTATACCCCGTTTATATTTCTTATGATGCGAAACTCCTATTCCCCCAAGGGAGAATTGGAAACTCATTTTCTGTAAGAACTAATTACTATTTGAAAGCTTTGCTTTTAATAATGACTCATTGACCTAAGTCTCCCCTTTAGGGAACAAGGGTTTTTTCTTCCACCACCACCTTCTCCGCCAGCCACAAAAACTCTGTCACAAAATTATGTACGCTGTTCTGGAAGCTCTCATCCAGCAGGTCGCCATCAGGACTGAATTTTTTGTCGACACCCGGAACGATCAGCAGGTAAGGAGATGTGATACCGAATAAGGCGGGTACCAGTAATAACACTTGCTGGGAAGCTCTCACCCCACCCATGGCACCCGGTGAGGCTGTCACGATCCCAAAAGGTTTGTGATGACGTTTGGGAAAATGATCCAGCAGGTTCTTCATAGCGGGAGAGTAGCTGCCGTTGTATTCAGGGGTAACCAGTATATAAGCATCCGCGTTAAATATTCTTTCCGCTAACGGTTGAAATTCTACCGGTGCTTTTTCTTCTGTGGACCAGGCCGCCTGGATAGGGGGAATATTCCAATCCTTCATGTCAATGATATCTGCATCGTGGTTGGTATTTTGGCTAAACCAGTTCTTCAGGTGCAATGCCACCCGGCGGGTGAGGCTGTTGATCCTGGGACTTCCGGCGATTATTTCTATTTTCATTTTATTGTTTTAAAGTGTAAAGATAAGGAGTCAATGTTTAAACATCAAATAATATTTCTTCAGGATTTGTTAAGGTTTTTAAGCCGGGAAGACGGTAAGGCGGGAAGTTTTGACCTGTTTTTAATTCTTACCGTCTTACCGTCTTCCCGGCACAATACTTAATTTCGGCAACAAATAAGGAACAATGGTCAACAGAAGAAAGTTCATACAGGCATCGGCTTTTACCGGATTCGCAACCCTGCTCACGAAAGCTGCCTGGGCCATAGATGATACGGAGTCAATTAAAGGTAAGCCTGTTGTCATCTCTACATGGAACTCCGGGCTCAATGCCAACAAAGCTGCCTGGGAAATACTGGGCAAGGGTGGCAGGGCGCTTGATGCGGTGGAAAAAGGGGTGATGCATACAGAACTGGAGCAGAATTGTTGCGTGGGTTTGGGTGCCAATCCCGATCGGGATGGTTTTGTGACGTTGGATGCCTGTATCATGGACGAATTTTTTAACTGCGGCAGTGTGGCATTTTTAGAAAGGATCAAACACCCGATATCAGTCGCCCGGCGGGTAATGGAAAAAACACCGCATGTGATGCTGGTGGGATCCGGGGCGCAGCAGTTCGCCGTGGAAGAAGGGTTTCCGCTGGAAGAGCAAAAATTGTCAAAGGATGCACAGAAGAATTATGATAACTGGTTGAAAAAATCGGAATACAAACCACCTGCTATTAATATTGAGAGCCTGCCTGACCGGCAGGGAGGTAAAAAGGATCATGGTCCTTTTGCACCTCATATTCTCGACAATGGTGAGTGGAACCATGATACCATTGGCATGGTGGCGATGGATACAAATGGAAATTTAAGCGGCAGTTGTACCACCAGCGGCGCCGGTTTTAAAATGCGGGGGAGACTGGGTGATTCACCGATCATTGGAGCCGGCCTTTATGTGGATAATGAAATTGGTGCTTGTACAGCTACGGGGCAAGGAGAAGATGTGATACGTGTGGCAGGGTCTCATTCGGTGGTGGAACTGATGCGTCAGGGCTTGAGTCCCGAAGCCGCCTGTAAAAAGATCGTGGAACGGATCATTAAAATAAAAGGTGATAAAGTAAAAGAGATACAGGTAGCATTTTTAGCGGTGAATAAAAAAGGAGTGGTGGGTGCTTATTCGATCCATGAAGGGTTTGAATATGCGATGAAAACGAAAGAGGTGGAGAAGCTGGTGAAAGCGAAGTTTGTTTTTAAGAAAGGCTAGTGGAGTTT
>JANOHQ010000046.1:0-1527 GCA_031406595.1 Chitinophagaceae bacterium | reverse complement strand
CTAAAGATCATCCGAACCTCAGCTGAAGTGGAAGCACTCGCTGCCCAGGTAAAAGATACAGCCGGTGTTTATTTTGTTCCTGCTTTCGCCGGACTCGGGGCTCCTCACTGGAACCCTTATGCGCGGGGAACGATCTTTGGTCTTACAAGAGGCAGCAGCAATGCACATATCGCCCGGGCTGCACTCGACAGTATTGCTTACCAGGTCTATGATGTATTGAAAGCAATGGAAGCGGATGCAGGCATACAAATAAAGGAACTGAGAGTAGATGGTGGCGCTACCGTTAATAACCAATTGATGCAATTCCAGAGCGATCTCCTCAACTGCAATGTTGTACGTCCTACTGTTACCGAGACAACAGCATTGGGTGCTGCCTATCTTGCAGGCCTCGCCGTTGGTTACTGGAAAAATGTAGAAGATATTCAACAGCAATGGCAACTGGATAGGAGATTCTCGCCGTCAATGGAAGAACCTAACCTTAGTGAATTGATAAAGGGATGGCAGCGGGCGGTAGAGGCTTCTGTTGTATGGGCCAACAATAACTAAGTCAAAGAAGTCATATTGGTTATAAAAGTCAAATAGGTCATATCGTTCTCCATAGTGACAACAATGCCATGAACCGTAACGAAATGATACAACAACTCGATTCCACTACAGAGTGGGATATCTGTATCATCGGCGGTGGCGCGACAGGCCTGGGTACGGCACTGGATGCGGCGTCAAGGGGGTTAAAAACTATACTCCTTGAACAACATGACCTGGCTAAAGGCACATCGTCAAGAAGCACCAAACTGGTACACGGGGGTGTTCGCTATCTCCAGCAGGGCAATATCAAATTAGTGATGGAAGCTCTGAGAGAACGGGGTATGCTGATGAAGAATGCGCCGCATTTAGTACACAATCAAAAATTTGTTGTTCCCAACTACAAATGGTGGGAAAAACCATTTTATGGCATCGGCCTGAAGATTTATGATAAGATGGCTGGCAAATTAGGATTAGGTCCTTCGCAGTTTTTATCAAAAGAAGAAACACTGCAATTAGCCCCTACCCTTGATCCCGAAGATTTGAAAGGCGGTGTACTATATCATGACGGGCAATTCGATGATGCAAGGCTGGCCATCAGCATTGCACAAACAGCTGCTCAAAATAATGGAGTATTATTAAATTATTTTCCGGTAACAGGCCTGCTGAAAATAAAAAGTAAAATTTGTGGCGTTTTGGTAAAAGATTTTTTTACAGGCAAAGAATATGAAATAAAAAGCAAAGTTGTTATCAATGCCACTGGTGTTTTCACCGATGCAATCATGAAAATGGATGACGGAAAACACAAAAATATAATCAGTCCGAGCCAAGGAATACATCTGGTGGTAGACAAAGAATTTTTACCCGGTGATACCGCCATCATGATCCCAAGAACGGATGATGGCCGGGTTTTATTTGCCGTGCCCTGGCATAATAAAGTTGTATTGGGAACCACGGATACTCCTGTTGATACTGTATTAGCCGAACCCATTCCACAAGAGGAAG
>JANOHQ010000023.1:0-20877 GCA_031406595.1 Chitinophagaceae bacterium | reverse complement strand
TGATGATGAACATAAGGAACAGGTATTCCCGGTAGAGAGCACTTTGTTAAGAGTGGGCGACCTGGTACTGATCAAAAACGGTGAACAGGTACCGATCGACTGTAAGATATTATGGGGTGACGTGCAGGTCAATGAAGCGATCATTACGGGCGAAAGTGCACCAGTCCATAAAATAAAAAAAGATACACTGATCGGTGGCAGTGTGATCAGCGATGGCACTGTAAAAGCACAGGTGACCGCAACGGGCAACGACACTGTTCTTTCCGGCATCATCAATATGGTCAGGCAGGCACAGGGTGAAAAGCCTCCTGTTCAGCAACTGGCCGATAAGATCAGCGCAGTTTTTATTCCTGTTGTATTGGGTATTGCCGTGCTCACACTGGTCATCAACTGGCTGGTACTGCATGATTTCACCCCGGCCCTGATGCGAAGTATTGCAGTGCTGGTGATCGCCTGTCCCTGTGCCATGGGTTTAGCCACACCGGCAGCAATCGCGGTTGGACTTGGACGTGCAGCCAAAACAGGCATCCTGTTCCGGAATGCAACCAGCCTGGAAACATTCAAGGATATCAAACAGGTTGTGTTTGATAAAACAGGAACGCTGACAACAGGCCAATTTACAATAAGCAATTGGTCCGCCGTACCCGGTGGGAAACTGACAAACAGCCGGACCAGCAATGATGAATTTAAAAAAATTGTTTACTCTTTAGAAAAATACTCCAATCATCCTATAGCAAAAGCGATCACGACTGAATGGAAATTGTCCGCAGGATCCGGTGGAAAGGATGAACTGCGCTGGAAAAAAATAGAAGAGATAAAAGGGCTGGGTATGAAAGCAACCGATATGAAAGGAAATGAATGGTGGGCCGGCTCTTTTAAAATGGCTGAAAAAAAGACGGATGACTCAACACACAATGTTTATATCCTGGAAAACAACGAACTGGTGGGCTGGATCGATGTAAAAGATGAGATAAGACCAGAAGCAAGATCCGTGGTGGACTACCTGCGTAGCAAGAATATTAAGACCATCTTACTCAGCGGTGATCGCCAGGAAAAATGCGAATGGCTGGCTTCGAAATTGAATATTGAAACAGTGTTCGCTGAACAAACACCAGAGCAAAAGCTGGCCATCATTACCGAACTCACCAGTAAAACACCGACGGCAATGGTGGGTGATGGCATCAACGATGCCCCTGCCATGGCCAAGGCGACCATTGGCATTTCGATGAATGACGCTTCGCAGATCGCCATGCAATCGGCACAGGTGGTATTGATGAACCATGGTCTGAAAAATCTTCCTACAGCGCTTGGACTGGGAAAACACACCTACATTACGATCAAGCAAAACCTTTTCTGGGCCTTTGCCTATAATATTGTTGCGATCCCCGTAGCAGCGCTGGGTTTCCTGACCCCCACTTTCGGGGCATTGGTTATGGGATTGAGCGATGTAGTACTGGCGATCAATTCTGTCAGGCTTTTTGTTAAAAAAGTAGTCTGAGCCCTTCCGTTTCCCAAAAAAAAATTTACTTTGAAAGATATTCAGGTGGCTGGCCATACTAACGATCAGTTTTGCACTCGAAGGATGTGTGATGGCCTCGTACACCTATTTCAGGAATTATACCAATCAACCAGTTGAAATTTGGTATTCACAAAAAAAATCCGTGTACAAAACGCCATACGAAACGAAACTCAGCTTCATCCCGTGCCGCAAAGAACTGTTGCCAGTAAAAAGCAGAACATGGAAACAACTGAGTGATTCCATACCGGTCGTTTATAACGGATCAAGTGTACTTATAACTGTACCGGCCTATTCGACAATAATGATTCCCCAGAGAGCGTACTATGACACATCCATCGTTTTGAAACAGGCTGATAGAATTGACACGGTAAAGTTCGCCACGTCATCGGGATCAGATAATCATTTTCAATCCAAAAGCGCGGGCTTTCCTATTGTCTGGATACACTATTATGATTTTAAATAACCCGATAAAAATCCCCGCCTGGCAATTGCGATGACGCGGTCAACTATCCTTTCCATATTCTTACTGCTGGCCGGAACTACCGCCTCCCCACAAACCCACATGTTGCTCAATGGTGATTTTGAAGAGGTCAACACCTGTACCGAACACAGTGCCGAATGCGGAGTGGAAGGATGGTTCTACCTGAAAGAAGTAAAAGCACAGATGCTGACCAATGAAACGAAACTAAAATTACTGGGCTTAAATTCTTTCGGGATATATTATGTCTGGGGCGGCTATACCGCTTTCACTCCCGTGATCGGCACAATATTGCCCTGCGGTTTACAAAAAGACAAAGCGTATACATTCAAAGGGATCATTTCTGCAACGCTGAATGCCAAACTGAATTTAAAACCGGGAATATGCCTCGGAGAGAAATTCTATGTACCCAACAGGCCTTTTGCTAAAAATTTACAACCCGACAGCATTGTAACGCTCGTTGCTATTCCTAACAGCAACTTTTTCTCTTTTGAATACAATTTTGTGACAGATGGCAAAGCACGGTACCTGACCTTTGGAACCTTCATAGAAGAAGATACTGTGGCCGGCAGAAAAAAACTGGTCGGTACCCAAACTGTATCATTGGTGCTGGACAATTTCCAGTTGGTTCCGGCTGATCCCAACGAGACTACCTGTGCTGATTTTACAGTGAATAAGGACAAAATATACGCTTATAATTTCCGGCATAAGGAAATGGATTATTCCCTGTATGGAAAAGGTGAACTCGCTATCGTTTTTAATAACAGGGACAGTGGCTATATCACGCAAATAAAAGAACCCGTACCGGAAATAAAGCCTGACACGTTGAAGCTGGGTGACGTGTTCTTTGATTTTAATAAAGCCATCCTGAAACCCGCTGCGTCGAAAATGCTGGAATCTTTTTTCATCAACAGCAATTCTTCATTGACCATTGACAGTATTATCGTGGAAGGCCATACCGATTCTGTCGGTAGTGATAGCCGGAACCTTACATTGAGCTTGCAACGATGCGAAAGTATTCAGCAGTGGTTAGTGTTGAATAATATTGCGGATAAAGCCTCCATAGAGATCAGGCCATTTGGCCGTTCAAAGCCCATCGCCACCAATAAAACACCTGGAGGCAGGGCGCTGAACCGACGGGTGGAAATGATTGTTTTTCGACGAGGGAAAAACTAATCCAAAGCGTTAATTTGTTGGCCGGAAACATACTTCTTGAGCGATCCGAAACAAATACTAAAAGAATATTGGGGCTTTGACGCCTTTCGTCCTTTGCAGGAAGAGATCATCCAGTCTGTACTGGGCGGTAAAGATGTCCTTGCATTGATGCCGACCGGTGGTGGAAAATCCCTGTGCTACCAGGTGCCCGCCATGGCCGTTGATGGTATATGCCTTGTCATCTCTCCGCTGATCGCATTGATGAAGGACCAGGTGGAGAATCTCCGCAAAAAAAGCATCACCGCATTTGCCATTTACTCCGGAATGAGCCGCAAGGAAGTGATCAATACATTTAAAGTAGCATCGGAAAGCAATTGTAAATTCCTGTACGTATCACCCGAACGTTTGGAAACAGCCTTATTCAAAGAATATTTACCAGGGCTGGACATACGCCTGGTCGCTGTCGATGAAGCGCATTGTATCTCGCAATGGGGTTATGATTTCCGCCCGCCGTACCTGAGGATCGCAAAGTTAAGAGAAGAATTGCCCGGTGTTCCTGTACTGGCACTTACGGCATCGGCGACACCGGAGGTTCAGAAGGATATTTGTGAGAAACTGACCTCAACCCCCGCCCTTCTCCATGAGAGAAGGGGGCAGATTCCGCAATCCGAAGATCCCTTTGCAAATTGGAAAGTCTTTCGGCAGTCATTTGAAAGGGCTAATCTTTCTTACAGTGTGTTTAAAGTGGATTCAAAAATCAATAAGCTCATCGAGGTTTTGAAAAAAGTGCCGGGGTCCGGAATCGTGTATTGCAAAAGCAGGAAGAGAACTAAAGAGATCAGTGACCTGTTGCGGCTTCAAAAGATTGCCGCAGATTTTTATCATGCAGGTTTACCACAGGAAGATCGTAACCGTAAACAGGAAGAATGGATCAACAATAAAATAAGGGTGATCGTTTGCACCAATGCATTTGGTATGGGTATCGATAAGCCGGATGTTCGAACCGTCGTCCATGCAGATGTGCCCGATTGCCTGGAAAATTATTACCAGGAAGCCGGCCGTGCGGGAAGAGATGGAAAAATTTCCTACGCTGTATTGTTATATGATGAAAGAGACCTGCCCGAACTGGAACAAATGGCTGAGCTTCGGTTCCCGGCCGCGAAGGATATCCGGGACACCTACCAGGCGGTAGCCAACTACCTGCAGATACCCACGGGTAGCGGGGAAGGTCAATACTATGATTTCGATATTTCCGATCTGTTGAAAAAATTCAACCTTACCAGTCACACGATATTGTATTCCTTAAAAGCACTCGAACAGGAAGGATGGCTTGCCTTTAATGAACAGGTATTCCTGCCATCCAAAGCAGGGTTCACAACGAATAAAGACTCTCTCTACGCTTTTGAAGAAGAACATCCGCAACTGGAGCCGCTTGTCAAAACATTACTCAGGGCTTACGAAGGGATCTTTGATCAGCCGGTGGCTATTTCGGAGAAAATGATCGCAGGACTACTTCGCAAAGAGGCCGAAGAAATAAAAAAACAACTGGGTCAGTTGCAGCAGGCGGGCATATTCGAATATACCCCGCAAAAAGATTCGCCGCAATTGGTGTTACTGCGCAACCGTATTAAAGCCGAAGATATTTCCATCGACATGGTAGCGCTGAACAAAAGAAAGGAGCAGTTCCAGCGCAGGATGAAGCAGATGGTCAGTTATGTAAAAGAAGAAACTAAATGCCGGAGCTCTGTCATCGGCGCTTATTTTGGCGATGCGGCAATCAAACCCTGCAGCATCTGTGATAACTGTCACCGCCTGAAAGCAACCGCTTTAACCAAAGAAGAATTCGATGCGCTTCATCATCGTATCATTAATATGGTAAAATACGAATCCTTGCATACCAAAGATCTCCTGCTCAAACTGAACGGGGTGAAAAAAGAAAAAGCCTGGAAAGTGATCGAGTTTCTACAGGCTGAAAATAAAATTGAAATGGATGCCGGCGGTTGGGTCCGGCTGAAATAACAAGTGAAGCTGTTCTCTTTTTGCCTTTAGCTATTGGCTTTTCAAAATAATGACTTGCGGCGGCTTCTTCCACCAAGACCCAGTACACCCAGCAATGTTCTGACCAATGTATTGCCAGCTGTCCTTGTCATGCTTTTCACGGTTGGATCATCAAAAACACTTTTCTCCTTTTTGGCGGGCGTTTTCCTTTGCGCTTTCTCTTCTGCCTCCTGTTGTTTCTGTTCTGTCTCCCTGCCGGCTGCTTCTTCCAGTTTTTCGGTGAGCATCTCGTAAGCACTTTTGCTGTCGATCACCTGGTTGTATTTGGCCGCGATCTTTGATTTGGCCACCAGTCCGTCTATTTCCAGGTCTGTTAATATATCCATACGGCTCTGCGGTGGGCGGATCATACAATGAACGAGCGGTGTGGGAATTCCCTTTTCATTCAGGATCGTCACCAATGCTTCACCCGTTCCGAGTTGTGTGATGAGGTCCTCAGTTTTATAAAATTCTGTTTCAGGATAATTCTCCGCTGTTTGTTTAATAACCTTCCGGTCGGCAGCTGTGAATGCCCTTAATGCATGTTGCACTTTTAATCCCAGTTGTGCCAGTACGGATGCCGGAACATCCATCGGGTTCTGGGTACAGAAATAAATACCGATGCCTTTGGAGCGGATGAGCTTGATAATGGTTTCTATTTGTTGTAATAATGCGTCATTGGCTTCCTGGAAAATAAGATGGGCTTCATCGATGAACATGACCAGTTTGGGTTTGTCCATATCGCCTTCTTCGGGGCAGCTGGCATATAATTCAGCCAGCAGCTGCAGCATAAAAGTGGAAAACAGTTTGGGCCGGTCCTGCAGATCGGTCACCCGCACGATCGAGATCATCCCTTTGCCATCATCATTGATACGCATCAGGTCGTCCACTTCAAAACTTTTTTCGCCAAAGAAAACATCGGCACCCTGTTGTTGCAGCTCGATCACTTTCCGTAAGATAGTGCCGGTGGAGGTAGTCGATATTTTACCGTAAGATTTTTCCAACTCCGTTTTTCCTTCATCGCTTACGTATTGCAACACTTTGATAAAATCTTTCAGGTCGAGCAGGGGGAGTTTAGTATCGTCGCAATACTTAAATATCATGGCAACAAAGCCACCCTGGGTATCATTCAACCCCAGTATTTTGGAAAGAAGAACGGGACCAAACTCACTGACCGTTGCTCTTAATCTGGCTCCTTTCTGGTTGCTAAGTGTCAGCAGGTCGACCGGGTAGGCTGTTGGTTTGAATTCGATATTCAGTTTCTGACAGCGCTCGGTTATTTTATCATTCACGGTTCCGGCTGCAGCGATACCACTCAGGTCTCCTTTGATATCCATCATCAGCACGGGAATACTGGCATCGCTCAATCCCTCGGCCATTATCTGGAGTGTTTTCGTTTTACCTGTACCCGTTGCCCCGGCGATCAGGCCATGGCGGTTCAGTGTTTTCATGGGAATGAACACGGAAGCATCCGGAACGATATTTCCATCGAGCATGGCGCCGCCTATTTTGAAACATTCGCCTTTAAAGGTATAGCCGGTCTTTACGGTTTCGAGGAATTTGGTACTGTCTGCCATGCAAAAAATTTGAGGAAAGGTAAATGAAAGTTTTGTTTTAGGATACCCGGCTATCCGAGCCTGTTTTTAATGCATGGCACAGTTTTTTATTAGATATTACGTCTGAATTATATGGCAAAAGGGTTGAAATACGGGGTTTTAACAAAAAATTCGTCCCGTATCCTTGAACCCCCGAAATGCTTTAACTTTATTTGTCACTAATATAAACCCACTAAAAATGGATACTAAGAAACCTAAGATTTTATTGTGCGAAGATGATCCGAACCTGGGAAGTGTGCTGAAGAATTACCTCGAACTAAATGATTATGACGTAACCCTCGAAAGAGATGGCCGTTTGGGCCTCGCCGCTTTCCAACGGGAAAAATTCGATCTCTGCCTGCTCGACGTCATGATGCCCAATATGGACGGTTTTACCCTGGCGGAAGAGATCCGGGATGTAGACCCTGATATTCCACTGTTCTTCCTCAGCGCCAAAACGATGAAAGAAGACGTGATCCAGGGTTATAAACTGGGTGCCGATGATTATATCACCAAGCCATTCGACAGCGAAGTATTGCTGCTGAAAATAAAAGCGATCCTGAAACGTAACGAAGAGCAGAACAAGGAAAGCGAGAACAAGGAATTCGACCTTTCTACGTACCATTTCAATCCCAAATTGCGGCAATTGATACACGGTGGCATCACCCACACATTATCTCCCAAAGAGAATGAGCTGTTGAAAATGCTGGCCGAACACCTGAATGACCTTCTTCCAAGAGAACAGGCATTAAAAAAGATCTGGGGCAGCGATACTTATTTTAACGGGCGCAGTATGGACGTTTATATTGCCAAGCTCCGCAAATATTTAAAAGACGACGAGAAGATCGAGATCGTGAATATACACGGTAACGGCTTCCGCCTGGTAGTTCAATAGACAACCCTTCTGCCCCGCTCAGGGGCAATTGGCAATATGCAAAGAGCGCTCCTAAGAGGCGCTCTTTTTATTTTAACTGAATAATGTTCCTGGAGAATTTGGTTTGGGTTTTCCCAAATGTTCATAAGCTTTCGCCGTCACTTCTCTCCCCCTCGCTGTTCGCTGGATAAAGCCCTCCTGGATCAGGAAGGGTTCATATACTTCTTCGAGTGTGCCGGATTCTTCACCTACAGCTGTAGCGATCGTGGTGATCCCCACCGGCCCGCCTTTGAATTTTTCGATGATCGTCTGCAGAATACGGTTATCCATATCGTCCAAACCATATTCATCTACATTCAATGCTTTCAATGCATGCAGCGTGATCCCGATATCAATGGCCCCATCGTTCAACACCTGTGCAAAATCCCTGACCCTTCTTAATAAACCGTTGGCGATCCTGGGTGTGCCGCGGCTTCTTCGCCCGATCTCCCCGATCGCATCAGCAGTAATGGCAGTACCCAAAATATCTGCCGAACGGCGAATAATCCTGTTCAGTACTTCCGATGTATAATATTCCAGTCTTGATTTGATCGCAAACCGCGATAACAAGGGGGCTGTCAATAACCCACTCCGGGTAGTGGCCCCGATCAGTGTAAAGGGATTTAAATTGATCTGGATACTTCTGGCATTAGGACCGGTATCGATCATGATATCGATCCGGTAATCCTCCATCGCCGCATATAAATATTCCTCTACTACCGTACTCAGGCGGTGTATCTCATCGATAAATAAAACATCATTGGGTTCCAAACTGGTGAGCAGTCCCGCCAGGTCACCCGGTTTTTCAATAACAGGTCCGGACGTTTCTTTGATATTCACACCCAGTTCATTGGCAACGATCCTTGACAATGTTGTCTTTCCCAAACCGGGAGGACCGTGAAATAAAACGTGGTCAAGCGCTTCGCCCCTCATCTTCGCCGCCTTAATAAATATCCGGAGGTTCTCGATGATCTGTTCCTGCCCGGCAAAATCCTTTATCTGGGAAGGCCGGATCGTATTCTCGAATACGGCATCCGCGGAAGAAAGATTCTCTTTGTCACTGTTCAGGTTGGGATTGGCCATCAGTCCTTTTGTTGAGTAGCTGTAAAGCTAGCTATTAATCGATAAAGATAAATTGGGAAAGGGCTCATAGAATGTATTGATTCATTTGCAGAACAGGATCCGGGTCGGGACTGTTTGCCAGCCATTTTTCTTTTTCCGAAAACCGGCACACGCCGGGATAGTCTCCCGACCAATCACCGATATCGAGTATCAGTTGGAAATGAAGATGTGGCGGCCACTGGCCGTTCTCAGCCGGAATACCAAATGCCGCAATGATCTCCCCTTTTTCTACCCGCTCTCCTCCCTGTATATTTTTGATCGAATTCAAACTAAGATGCCCATACAACGTATAAAAATGCAGGCCTTCGAATGCATGCGAAAGAATGATCGTCGCGCCATAATCGCCAGGCTGGTTGTTAAAAGCGAAACTATGCACGATGCCGCTTAGCGGTGCCATCACTGCAGTACCGGGCTTTCCCCAGATATCCGTGCCGAGGTGCAGGCGTCTTGGTTCTTCCCCTGGAGAAGCTGCATCAAAGACTTTGCTGACACGGTACACCGTACGATGCTCGCCATAGCCGCCGATACCATATCGTGCACCGGTTTGTTGAAGCTGTTGATTCACCCAGGTCGTGAACAAACCGGTGTCGCTAAGTATATCATTAGTGAGCGCTGCATTCTGTACAGTAAGATCAAGTGCGGATAATTTATCCGTGCCCGGGAGAAAGGGAACAACCCGATGAAAATCCTGTTGATGCCCTTTTAATAATTCTATAAATGACGAAGCCTGCATTGCCGGTTAAAGTTAGTAAGTCGAAGGCAACATAAAAAGGCATCCCGACACAGTTGGTCGGGATGCCTTGTATAATGGTTTATCAATAAAACTTATCAGCGTCCTGTTATGACCACTTTAAAGGTCTTCTCTGAAGTTCTTACGCCATCGTCATAATAGAACTTAACCATATAGATACCTGCAGGCTGGCGAGACAGGTCGATCGGGATCACACGACCATATACCAGGCCGGTGTATACCGGTGACACAAGCACATTGTTTACAGCCTGTCCATTGACCAACTGGCCCTGTGCATTGTATACTTTCATGCCCAGGTAATTGTACAGGGTGCTGTTGATCCTGATATTGAACTTTCCATTGTTCGGGTTCGGGAAGAGGATCACGCCATCATCGCTGAGCAGTCTCAGTCTTTCCTGGCAATCTTCTACTTTGGCCACAACAGTTGCGGTACCTGTGCAACCCGCGGCATTCGTATAGGTATAGGTCAGGGTATAAGTACCCACGGCAGTTGCAGACGGAACGAAATTGAAACCGGAGACCCCGATACCGCTCCAGCTGCCACCCACAGGTGAGCCGACCAATGGTATCAAAGTATCACTGATGCAAATCCTTTGTGCCAATGGCGCGGCTGTTACTGTCGGCGCTGCATTTACTGTCAGGATCGCGGCGGCAGAAGTTGTGGTCTGGCCGCAGAAATTAGTAACAAGCACCCTGAACCGGTAATTGTTCATCGCCAGTGTAGTCGGAGGAGTAGTATATGTTGCCGTAAACGAACCGCCTGTTGTCAGGTTGGTCCAGGTAACACCATTATCTGTGCTTTGCTGCCATTGATAGATCGTTGGCGGCGGAACACTTCCTGCTGTTGCCACAGTGAAGGCGGCAGTCTGGCCTACACACACGGCCCTGTTGGCAGGTTGCGCGGATATAACTGGAGCTGTTGCCACGTTCAGGACAACCACATTAGATGTAGCTGCCGGAGGACAGGTTCCTGATACAACAACACGGTAACTACCTGTATTGCCGGAATTCACATTGGTGATCGACAGGTTGGTAGTAGTGGCCCCGGTTATCTGCCCGGTATTGGTAACATTGGTCCAGGTTGCCCCATTATCAATGCTTTTTTGCCATTGATAAGTAAGGCCTGTGCCTGTTGCGGTTACAGAATAACTCACATCAAAGCCAGGACAGATCGTCTGTGTTGCTGGTGTTGGTTGAACAGTGATAAGTGGCAATTGGTTTACCGTTACTGTTACAGTACCAGTTCCGGTACAACCATCAACTGTTGCCGTAGCTGTATAAATAGTGGTGACAGTTGGTCTTGCATACACCACGTTTGTAAGTGCACCGTTATAAACTACCCCAGCCAGCGGATCTGAATACAATCCTGAGCCAGGACCGTTTGGAGTGAACACAACCAATGAAGGTTGATTGAATGTGATACTCCAGTTGCCCATATATCCTATATCACCACCAACGTCATCCATGATAAAAAGTTTCCAGGCTCCATTCGGATTACCCGTAAAGGTTGCTAAGGTTGTTGCGCTTGGCGATGGAGGAGCCGGTGTTGCCCAAACATCACCCGCCCCGATATTGGTCGGTCTGTAAGTACCCTGAGGGTTAAACGCCGCATCAGACATCAATGATGCAGCTGCATCATCGAGGGTATAATCAAGACCTACCGCATCAGTAGAGCCTCCTACATCAGACATTAATATCACGGCCTCCCCGGTTGGAGAAACCAATAGGATGTCCACGTCATCCGGGAAACTATGATTGAAGTTGCCAAGTTTAACTGATTTCACGGTTACACCTGTTGTGGGCAAACCTGCAACAGCTATATCAGATGAATAAGGACTGGCAGGGCCGCTTGTTGTTGTGGGTGCACCACCCGGTATGACCGTTGTTGCCGGCTGGGTGAACGTTGCCACTGTTGGCGGTACCACATTGGCCGTGATCATTTGGATCTGACCATTACAGATAACGGGTGCAGCAGGAACAAAAGTGATGACCGGCGTTGGTTTGATCAGCGCCGTTACACTGGAGGTTACTGAACAACCAATAGCGTCTGTTGACACCAGGTTGAATGTATGAAGACCCCCGGGCAGGTTAGTTACAGTAAAGTTTCCTGTACTGTTACCAGCACCGGTTGAAGCGTTTTGAGTGATGGTACCGGGACCTGTAAGCACATGTGTATACTGTGCAGGTCCCAGGATCTGCCAGCTAACGAGGGTGCCTACATCTCCACCGGCATTATCTACAATTGTAAGTTGCCAGTTACCTGCTGTTGAACAGGGGAATGTCAAACCTGCCCATGTATGAGCAGCACCGGTAGCATTGGAAGGTTGGTATGATCCCGCAGCAATAAATCCAGTACCTACCGCTGTTTCAGGAATAACGGTAGCTCCTGCCAGGTCAAATGTATAAACGGCAGGGGGTGGTGTTGCGGTATTATTTGTACCAAGGTTGTCGCTATTTCCAAAACCGCTGGCAGGGTTACCGGGTCTGTCAAAAAGGAGCGTAGTACCACAAGGACTGGTAAGTGTAAATCTCAGGTCGCCGACCCAGGTATGATTGGCATTTATTCTCACCCGCAGATCTGCTGCCGCTGTAAATGAATTTGGAGGTAGTACAATAGTATTACTTGCTCCCGTTGGATTAGCATCAGGTATGGCGAGGTTGATCGTACCGGAAGTACCCAGCACACTAAGACCTTGCAGTACACCACCAGCAACCGTTCCGGTAACCGTGGCTGTGCCCGGAGAACAAACTGTTGTAACGGTAGAAGAGATCGCTGTATGAACAGGCGCTCCTACTGTCAATGTATGCTGCGGAGTATTTGCAGAAGCACCTCCGTTTGTACAGGTTACGGTGGCGATATAGTAGGTTGTTCCACCTGCCGCGGTAAAGTTATACGTCGCACTTGTTGCGCCAGCTATATTGGTATAAGGTCCGCCAGATACGCTTGCCGATCTCCATTGAATGGTGATGCCAGGGCCCGTAGTATGACCGGAAAGCGTAAGTCCAACCGCGTTTCCAGCACATGCGGTAGCCTGACCTGCAATGGTACCAGGTGTAGGAGTGCCTGCACAACCACCTGCACAATTGGAGCCGGCGATCGTGATATTGTCGATGCGGACACCGTTTGCACCGCCAGCTACAACACTATTATCTGAACCTACTCTCCATTTGAATTGTACATTCTGACCATTTGCTGAAGCCGGCAAGTTCACTGTAGTTGTAATATAAGTTGGCGCTGCTGTAGTACCCCCCGAAAGACCTGTCCATGCCTGGCGACCCGGAAGAGGATTAGCAAATCCGGTACTAAGTGTACCATTGTATCCGCCGGTTGCAAATGAACCACCGGCAGCAAGAATATCCACGAAAGGCCCGCCGCCTATTGAAATTTCGAGTACCATTCCATCAAAACCGTTCTCAAGGTTGAACATATTTCGAAAGATCATTTGTGCAGTAGGACTTACTATCGGGAAAATCCTGGAAGTAAGATTGGTTACTCCAACATTCGAAGTCTCAGGACCAAAAGCATCATTGGGTGCATTATCTGGTGTAACAGTAGACGTTGTCCATAGAATACCTATCCCGGTTACATCAGTTGTCCAGTTGGCCGGAAGAGCAGGAGCAGTTACTCCGTCAAAATTTTCTGCGCAAGGAGACACCGGCTGAGCAATGTCGACAGACCAGTTGCAGGTTGCTCCTACATCGCCGCCCACATGGTCATTGATATGGAGGGTCCAGATTCCGTTCGCATTGAGACCGGAAAATGTATTGGCAAAAGTAAACGTACCAACTGCCGGCACATCGGAAGGCGAGGTTGGGAAAGCAGGTATCACATTATTTCTTCCCTCCGGTCTATAAGTACCATTGTAGGCAAAAGTAGTTGGGGGGCAACCTCCTACTCCGGTAGAAGTAGTTACAGGTACGGCTGTAATAAATACTGCTCCGGCGTCGGAGAAAGTAACACTTTCGTTGTTATTGCCGGCTCCGATACGGGTTTGCAATTCCAGCACCTGTCCACCCGGGGCTACTAGCCACATAGCTAAATCCCCCACAAAAGTATGATTAAACTGTACTGTTAAAGTGATATTCGCACCGTTGGCAACCACCCCTACTCCCGAAACAGTAGCCGTGCCATTTGCAATACCGCTGGTTGTTCCAGGGGCTCCAAATGGTATCGAAAAATTGCTTCCGGGAAAAGTTTGTGCCGATGACGGATTTGCAGCGGAAAGGACTAAAAATAAAGCAGCAATGAAAGAAAAGTAAATCTTTCTCATAGCAAAGTTTGATTGGTTGAATAATGCAATAACCCCCTGGGGGTTTTCGGTTTGAAAGGTATGTATTTTTTCCTTTCAGCAGCCTTCCCGCCGTTTATTTTTTGAGTACCCCGTGGCTGTCAGAAATTACAGGTTATATTACCGGAAAAGCCAAATTTACCCCTGCCGGTGAAATATCCGGTCATTACTACCGTTAGTGGTGTAATCCAGATTTAAATCAAGAAATGCATCCCGGAAATACTAACCCCCTGTCGGTCCTGGCCTTTATTGTTCTTTTTCCCGCTGCCCTGGAAGCCCAGATGATAACGGGTTCATGGCGGGGGAAGATCAACCGGCAAAAAGTGGAAGTAAAGATCATCCAAACAGGCGACAGCCTTCGCGGTACTTCGTATTATTACGAATCTGTCAATAACTATCGCCGTTATAGTATCCGGGGATATTTTGACCCCGCTACCAATAGCGCTGTCTGGTGGGATGACCAGCTCCTCGAAGAAAGATCCACCCGTTTCAGTATCTCAACCCCGGGAAAGATCCCGATGCTCTCCCGTGCAGACTTTAATTGCCCGGGTGGCGGAAAGATGATGCTCGATGGCAAAGTGTCCAAAAAAGAAAATGATACCAACCCCACGGGTGAGGTACACCTGGATAAAACCGGTAACCCCGAATTCGAAGATGAATGGGATTTCGTGATCGACAACTATACCGTCGGCGGTAATGATCCTGATATCATTGACAGTATTGCCGGCATTGCCCAACGGGTTACTGTTACCGAAGAACCTGTAATAATTCCCCGCGAAGAAAAAAAGGTGGTGAACGAACCTCTACCCGCTAAGAAAGCGGTAGCAGAGCCGGCACCTGCAATCGTTATTCAACCAAAGGAAGAGAAACCTCCTGTCGTTGTTCCGGAACCGGTTAAGGCACCCACAATCGAAGAAAAATTTGCCCGCCGGGAAAAGAAACTGGTAAAAGAAATTCCGCTTACCGGTGATTCGCTGGAACTTCGTTTTTACGACAACGCTGAAATAGATGGTGATTCGATCTCTCTTTTTCTCAATGACAAACTGTTGTTCCGCCATATCCGCCTTACCGGTAATGCGTACACCATCAAACTGGCCATTGCTGAACTCGGTGAGGTCAATGAACTGATCATGGTGGCGGAAAACCTGGGTTCTATTCCTCCCAACACATCCTATATGCTTGCTATCACGGGCGAAAATCGTTACGATGCATACCTGGCCAGTACGGAAGGGAGCAGTGCAATGATCCGTTTCACTAAAAAGAAAGAATAAGAGATTAACCCTTTGTGGAAAAAAAACGTCCCGCAACCCTGAGCTTCGTCAAAGGTGCGGGACATTCTTTATATGATCATTTTACATTTAATCTCGCCGTATAATGATCTTCATGCTCCTGCTGATAAAGCCATGCTCATCATTATAAAGGTATAAATGATAGCCTCCGCTTGGCATTCTCGAAAGATCAATCGGTATGGTACTGCCATAACCGATACCGGTTTCCACCATCTCCTGCACCAGCGAACCACCACTATTGAATACTTTAATACCCAGCTTTGAATACATATCTGTATTGATAAACAACCGGAAATTGCCATCGCTCGGGTTCGGTCCAATATCAACCGCCGGGAATTCGTTTAACAATAAGTGACGGTCACGGCATTCATTTACCTGGATCGAAGCCGTAACGGCTTTGCTGCAACCCACGGTAGTTACTGTATAGGTCACAGGTTTCAAACCAAGGCCTGCCGCAGACGGGTTAAATGACGATCCGGAAACAGCTGTTCCTGACCATACCCCGCCTGCTACTGAAGCACTCAATGCGAATGCCTGGTCTGACAGACAAACCGTGGCAGGTGTATTGATCGTAAACACGGGTAGCGGGATAACCGCTAACAATGCGCCGGTTGAGTTAACAGGTCCGCAGCTTCCGGTTACCACTACACGGAAATAGTAACCGCCTTGTGCGACCATCGCCGGCACACTGAATGTGCTGGTCGTTGCGCCGGCAATATCTGTATACGTGCCACCTCCATTAGTACTTACCTGCCATTGATAGCTGGAAACGGTTCCGGTTGTTGCTACCGAGAAGTTTACAGTTCCTCCCTCGCATACTGTTGTAGCCGCAGGTTGGGTGGTAATAGATACAGGAATAGAAATGGTCAGCGTGGCGGCAGTTGAGTTGATATCACCCGAACAACTTCCTACTACGGCACGATACTGATAGCCGTTCATAACCGCAGTTGCCCCGGTAATGGTCAGCGTGGCCGTCGCAGTACCTGAGTAAGGCGGAGCAGCCGCAACATCCGCGAAGCCACTGCCGGTATTGACCTGCCACTTATATGATGAAGCGCCGGGAGCTGTTACAGAAAAACTGGTATTGGCACCGTTGCAAACAGTACTGTTTGCAGGTTGCCCTGTAATGCTGGCAATTGCTCCTACTGTAAGCGTAGCAGTACCGGAATTGAACGCGGCTGTACATGCATTGGAAATAACACAGCGGTACAGGTAACCCGTCATGGCCAGAGTAACACCTGTGACCGTTAAAGTATTGGTGGTAATACCGGAATAAGGAGCACCCACGGGTATGTTTGCAAACCCGCTGCCTGTATTTACCTGCCATTGAAAAGCCGGAGATGTGCCAGCAGCGGTCACACTGAATACAGCATTACCGCCTGTACAACCAACCACATTAGCTGGTTGACCCGTCATTGTAGCCGGTACACATACCGCTACCAATGATATCCTGGTCAATGTATCCGAAGAAGATTGGAACACTGCTGCTGCATTGAAGAGGTTGGATTTAATAATAACAGCCGGTTCAGAGTACAACATGATATCATCTACAAACCATCCGCCGCCTGCCGGTGCTGTATTATCATCCGAACCAAAACGGAAACGGATCCTCACGGACTGTCCCGCATAAGAAGATAAGTTGATAGTTGTTTTCATGAACGAAGTGATCAGCCCGGTGAAAGCAGCTCTTCCGCCGATCGGGTTATTACTTCCTGTTCCCATTGAACCGTTGTATTTTCCGGAGACCATTTTGGAACCAAGATCGGTCCAGCTGCCACCACCGTTGGTACTTACTTCAACCACACCTCCATCCCATCCATCTTCGGTATTGAAGCGATGCCAGAAACTGAGGGTTGTATAGTTAGATACCGTGTTGGGTGTTAAGGTAAAATCCGCTGCTGTCGCGATCCGGTGATCAGATGCGATCACAGGGTCAGGTGCAAAGAATGCATTGGGCGCACTGTTACTGAAAACAGTAGTGGTCGTCCATGCTGTTGCGGTAGTTGAACTCGCTGCCCATGATGCAGGAATTCCTGCTGCTGCAACGGTCTCATTGAAATGCGTTACCGGTGTAAAATAGGTTCCGTTATTGACCGTTACAGTGAACGGGAAACTGGCTGTTGCATTCGCTGCTAAATTGACCGGGGTAAATGTGATCGTGCGGTTGGCCGCATTATAAGTACCCCCGCTTACATAGGTTACATTCGTTGGCAACGTATCCGTAATAAAGAAATTGATCACCGGGGTACAGTTGCCAGCCGTGATCGTATTGGTATAGGTTACATTCTGGCCTTCCGGAACTGTCTGCACACTTTCATTTACTTTAAAGGCGCTGGCATCAACTGTATAATCCGCAGTACCATCGGTGGCACTGCCTGCAGATCCCTGTGATGCATTTCTTCCTAACCCTCTTTTGGCAAATGCTTTCCAGATAGAGCAGCTGTATTTTTTATTGAACAGTAAAGTATCAGCCCTGAGGATCGCATTTCTTGCATCCACATAACCGGGATTGCAAGGTTGCAGGCGCATCCCTTCTGAAACAAGTTTCAGTGCAGAACTGTTCCCGATCATTGAAGAGAGCGGACCGGGGTTAAAAAGATTCGCATTGATCGCATTATCCTGTTTGATGATCTCCCATGTCATTTCCCAAAGCATCATACACCAGATCTCACCGGTGCCATGCGGAACAACTGAACCGGGCATATCTGCATAGGTAAGCGGGTAGATCGTCATATCGGTAGAATACGGAAACCTGCGGATCCCAGTGCCGGTAATAGGCTGGTTCAATGCATAGGTTCCAATGCCTCTTCTTATCACACCATCGTTAACCGTAAGCGATGCCCAGTTGGTCGTTGACATCAGGGCGAAATAATCGCTCCATCCTTCACCGCCCTGTTCAGCATTACCGAGGCAGGAAGTAGTAGCCGGGCCACCGGTATAACGGTTACTGATACCATGGGTATACTCGTGTACAACGATACTGTTGTCCAGGTCACCATCCCTGTCGGGGTTGGGTGCCGTCCACAGGAACATCTGCATCCTTGGTCGCAAACCATCTACCGGTGTTGAGAAGTTCGCATTGTTGGTTCCGGCTGCATCCTGTGCATCACCGATCACATAATCGACTCCTGCTCCGCCACGTCCCTGGTTATCGTTCTGAAAATTCCCGGTTGGTTCATCAAAACCATAGAGATAAGAGATATCATGAATGATATTATTCCAGTAAAATAAATTGGTGATGGCCGCTTTCTGGTTGTCACTGGTCACATCAATAGGTGATTTTGTAAAATCATACGTGTAATCAAGTGTCAGTGTAGGTTGCGGTGTAGTAGAAAGAGCGGTCTTTCCGAATGTAGCATTACTCGCATCCCTGTCTTCCTGTGCCCAGACATTATTACCCCTGGTACTGTCATGTAAAATAGTGCCATCATTATGCCAGCCAAGTGAGGCCGCCGGGGCCCCGGCCATTGTCCAGGGATCGGTATGCAACGAAGGAACACCGCCCGGGTGTATCGGGCTTTCAGCAGGATACTTCACCACCCGGTATGTAACAGAATTGATCACATCCGGCCGGATCGTCCATGTCTTTCCCTTTTTTTGAATTACATAATTATCAGCAGTCGTAACGCCACGCTTTTCGTTCAGGTGCGATTCAACACTATGTCCTTTATGATCCCAGTTACAGGTAATAGTAAGGTTGGTCCTGTCAATCACCGTATTCGTATTTGCATCCACCCTGATCAGCCAATAGTCTGAGCTGCCACGGGGTGTAACGAACACCTGCCATACCAGTTTGATCTCGTTCTTTCCTTCTATCGGGTACCACAAAAGAGTTGCTTTGATATTTTCGGTGGTAGCGCCCAATTTTCCAAATTCAAACTGGTGGCCATCAGCAGAAGTATAAATAGGAACGGCTGCTTCCATTGCAGTAGCTTTCGCATCTGTCAACGCCGTCTGTAATGCAGTGATCACACTTACAGCAGGCCGGCCATCCCCCTTTGTGATCTTTTGGATATCTGGTATACGTCCGCCGGCATTCGAGACCAGCCGATCGTTCTGAAATGCCAGTACCTGCAATTGATTGTACACAGGAATATCAAGCCATGTTTGCTGGAGGTAAACCATTCGCAGACCATCCATGGTTTTGTACGTGGAAGATACCAACAGGTTCTGCTGATCCTGCGCAGACAAACCGATAGCAGTGCTGTTCTTTGCAACCAATTGCCGGGCAACAAAAGCATCTGCTTCACTTAGCTGGGCATTGACCACGGAAAAAGAAAGTACAGAAAGAATAAGGAGTAAAAATTTCCTCATAACAGTGTTTTGTGGGTTTTAGAAAATTTGAAGATTGGGGTTATCGAAAGTAAGCATAGATGAGGGAAAAAAGTCCTTTAACGTTTATTCTTCTTTTGCGAACGGGAATAATCGTTATTTATACCGGGAAAATACCTTCACAAAGCGTGTTCTCAGTACATATAAGCGGGTCTGCAGACCTGACCTTAAACAAAAGATCCCTCCCGACTCATAAAGAGACGGGAGGGATCGGTTATAGATTATCCCTGGGGACCAGGTTAGAATACCTGCACTATGATGCGTTTCGCTCCCAGTATTTTACCACTTCCATTCACCAGTCGTACAATATATACACCATTGGCTTTCATACCAAGGTCTACCTGGATCTGCGAGTAGGTCTGGTTTCCGGTGATCACTTTCTCTTCATGCACTTTCTGACCTGCTGCATTGAACACCTGCACCGTAGCCGCTTCACCAGACTGGTTAAAGAACCTTACCTGGAATACTCCGCGGTTCGGATTCGGGTATACCCACAGCACATCCGATATCGCACCGGTTACCTGGAAGTCAGCCGATGTTGCTGTACATCCCGCAGGAGACGTATAGGTCACACGGTAACTACCCAATCCGTCGATACCGATCGGGCCAAGTGAAGCACCCGTAGCACCCGGTATCGGTGTACCGTTGAATGACCATTGGAATGTGCCACCTGCAGGGTTCGCCGTTGCTGTCAGTGTTGTAAACTGGTTCGGCAAGATCGATGCCGGCGGATTCGCCGAGATCACCACCGTTGGTACAACGTTCACAAACAATGTTCTTGCCGGAGAATTCACTACTGAACACAGGCCGGTCAATACCACCCTGTACGTATTCGTATTCATGCTTTGCGTTACACCAGTCACCGAGAAGGTTGATGCCGTTGCTCCTGCGATATTCACCCATGCCGTTCCATTCCACTGCTGCCACTGGTAAGCTATCGGGCCTCCCGCGCTTGGAGCTGTTACCGCTGTTACACTGAATGTAGCAGTGCCGCCCACGCATACGGTCTGGTTGCCAGACTGTGCTGTGATTGTTGGCAGCTGGCTGTCGGTTACTGTTATAGTAAACGTACAGACTGCTGTTCCGCAGCCATTGGTTGCTGTAAGTGTAACCGTTGTTACGCCTACACTGAACGCAAGACCGCTACCTGTTCCGCTACCACTGCCTGTTGTGGCTCCTGCAAGGGTATAACTATATGTCGGCGCCGGTGAACCTGTTGAGGTCGGAGCGTAGGTCACTACCGCTGTACATCCACCTACCACACTTGGTACTGTGATGTTGGCAGGGCAGGTGATCGTTGGTCCTACATTCAGGATAACAGTCGCCGTGATCGGTGTACCTACGCAACCGTTGGCTGTTGGTGTGATGGTAAAGGTTACCGTTTGCTGTACCAGCGT
>JANOHQ010000005.1:0-16878 GCA_031406595.1 Chitinophagaceae bacterium | reverse complement strand
ATAAAGCCCTGCAACGCACTTCCATTGACAAAGGACATCCATGGGTAAGTATTGTCCTCTAATCTTATTTTACCACTGGTGACATGCAATTTATCCGAAGGCACAGCAGTGCCGATCCCTACGTTTTGGGAAAATGCTGTTACAGCAAAAAGCTGAAAGCTGATCAGGAGGCAGGTAGCAGGCTTCATACAGGAAACAGTTTAGGCTTTACGGCACTAAATTATTCCTGCACACATTGTTCAAGCGACGGGAATTAGTAACCCGGGGGAATGGGTTACTGGTTAGCGAAGTGGATAGAAATCAACTGACCCCGTTGACCTCCATCGTCTTATCGATCTTAAGCACCAGTCCCTGTAATACTTTACCCGGACCTGCCTCTGTAAATTTAGAAGCACCATCAGCGATCATGGCCTGCACGGATTGCGACCATCTCACCGCGCCTGTCAATTGGTCGATCAGGTTTTGTTTGATCTCTTCTTTATCCATCACGGCCCGGGCTGCAACATTCTGGTATACAGCACAAGTAGGATTATGAAATTTTGTTGCTTCGATAGCTGCCGCCAATTCCTCTTTGGCAGGCAACATCAGGGGTGAGTGAAAAGCGCCTCCAACCGGCAGCACCAATGCCCTTTTCGCACCCGCAGCTTTCATCCTTTCACAGGCGATATCGATGCCTTTTACCGTGCCACTGATCACAAGCTGCCCCGGACAATTATAGTTGGCCGGCACCACTATTTCGCCGGTCTCGTTTTGTACTTCGAAACAAATAACTTCCACTTTTTCATCGGCCAGGTTCAGCACCGCTGCCATGGTGGAAGGCACGGTCTCACAGGCTTTCTGCATGGCTTTGGCGCGGATAGAAACAAGCACCAGGGCATCATCAAAACTCAGCGTACCGTTCGCAACTAATGCAGAGAACTCTCCCAATGAATGACCCGCAACCATATCAGGTGAACCGGAAACGGTTCCCTGGTCGATGCTTTTGTACGCAATGATCGAATGAAGGAAAACTGCAGGCTGTGTAACATTGGTTTGCTTCAGGTCGGCTTCGGTGCCATTGAACATGATATCGGAAATACGGAAGCCGAGCACTTCATTTGCCTGCTCAAATAATTTTTTGGCAAAAGCACTGTTGTCGTAATGTTCTTTTCCCATTCCCGGTGTTTGCGAACCCTGTCCCGGAAATATAAATGCATGTTTCATCTGTTACTGTTTATTACTTTTTTGCCAGATGCCTGCCTGTCGGCAGACAGGGAATAAATTAAAATTTTACCCCCGCCCATAAAAAAAGTTTGATCCCGCATGATGCGGGACCAAATTTCCTGCGGCTGCAAATATAATTCTTAATGTAAATCTGCGGTGATTAGTTTCAGGAACTCGCTCCGGCTCGAATTCTTCTGGAATTCGCCGTCAAATGCCGAGGTAGTGGTGGAAGAATTCTGTTTCTGAACGCCCCGCATCATCATACACAAGTGCTTGGCTTCTATTACCACAGCCACTCCCAGCGGGTTCAGCGTTTCCTTGATCGCATGCATGATCTCCAACGTCAGGCGTTCCTGTACCTGCAAACGGCGGGCATACACATCCACCACCCTGGCGATCTTGCTCAGCCCGGTGATCCAGCCATTAGGGATATAGGCCACATGCGCTTTACCAAAAAATGGAAGCATATGATGCTCGCACATACTGTACACCTCAATATCTTTTACCACGATCATTTCGCTGATCGGTTCATGGAATTTTGCAGAGTTAATGATCGCATGTGCGTCGAGCTGGTAGCCCTGGGTAAGGTATTGCATGGCTTTAGCCAGCCGCTCGGGTGTTTTGATCAATCCTTCTCTTTCTGAATTTTCTCCCAGCAGGTTGAGCACATCCTTATAACTGTTCATCAACCCTGTCGTTGCCGCCTCGTCGTAGTGTTCTGTTCTTTTATATGCCATGATACATAATGTGTGTCCGATTGCTATCGGGAGTGATAAATGTGGGAACCTGCCTGCCGTCAGGCAGGTGTGAAAAAATAGGGTCGTTGAATGTCAGCAGTCCCTGCTTATTTAAATCTTAATCGCTTCTATCAGTTATTGCGTCTTTGCCCCCATTGAATTTCCACATTTTTCACATTCTCACATTCCCACATTTATTCAACAGGGTATTCAACAAAATTCCGCGGCGTTTCATACAACCTCACCTGCATATCCATTTTTTTGTCAATATGCGGACGAAGGAGTTTATAGATCACGATTGCAATATTTTCCGCCGTCGGGTTCAGGTCTTTGAATTCTTCTGTATCCAGGTTCAGGTTCTTGTGATCAAAACGTGAATGGATCTCTCTTTTGACCAGGTCGCCCAATTCTTTCATATCCATTACATACCCGGTATCCTTATTGGGTTTGCCCACCACTTTTATCTCCAGCTCATAATTGTGGCCATGGTAATGCGGCAAGGCACATTTCCCGAATACCTGCTCATTGGTACTGTCATCCCAATCCGGATTGAATAGCCGGTGGGCCGCGTTGAAATGCTCTCTCCGGAAGACGGCTACTTTTTTGCTCATGGTCGTTAAAGTTTAATAACGATTGCAGCCAGTAAAAGGTTTACCGGGCTGGCATTAATTTTATTCTCCAAAGTATTCGACAAAGATCCTCGGGGTCTCATGCAATTTGATGCAATGGAGTTGGACCCCGCCCGGTAAGTGGGGTATTAATTCCTGCCAGATCGCCATCGCCAGGTTCTCCGTGCTGCACATCTTGCCCTTCATGAATTCAACATCTACATTCAGGTTCCGGTGGTCGACCTTTTCGATCACCTGCTCCCGGATAATATCACTCAGTCTTTTTACATCAAAGACAAAACCGGTATCGGGATCGGGGCGCCCTTTCACGGTAACCAGCAGCTCATAGTTGTGACCATGCCAGTTCTCGTTGGCGCATTTACCAAAAACCTCTTCATTTTTTTCGTAGCTCCATGCCGGGTTGTAGAGTTTATGTGCGGCATTGAAGTGTTCTGATCTTGTTAAGTAAACCATGCTTTACTTTTAGTCCCCTCACAGCATTGGGCGGAGCGAATAATGAAACCGGCCATCCGGCAGGCAGGCGGCAAAGGTAATGAAATCAGGTTTTATATAGCTTAACTGCTAAGACACCCCGCCATACAAGCCGGACTGACCAAAAGAGTTATGAGAATTGAGGATGTGGTTAACTTAGCTATAATTGAAGCTCCAAAGAAAAGAGGACTTATAAAAAAAGTCGCAATAATGAGTACTAAAATTAAAATATTCATTTCCTTCATTAGTGTCTGTCTTATCATAGGCTGCGGGGTAAGCCGTACTAATTTCCCCAAAGACAAGTCTATTTCATATCGGGCAACTATAGAAAGGGGACAATTTCTTTTTACATTTCCAAAAGACAGTTTTGCATTTACGCATCGAGAAGAATTAATGAAGGAATGTCAGAATGCGTTAGATTTTGATATGAAAATATTAAAGTTGGATACCGTCCCTTATCTCATAAGGGTCCACTATTATAACAGCAGGGGCGATCTGTCAAAATATATGATTGGGACATGGTCCGGTGTTGCTGAACATTGGAAGAATAGCATCTATCTCGTGCAGGGCGAAAAGGTGAAAGCCCCAACTAAACATGAAATGATGCATTTATTAGCCGGTAAATTATGGGGTTTCCCAATTGCTGGATGTGAGTGGATGAATGAAGGTTTGGCAACTTATGCAGCTAATAATTGTAACGGATTTAATCTCGAACAAATTTATTCCTACTATTTGGATCGAAAGATGCTGATTGATATGGATAGTTTAAGTAGCTCATTTTTCAAACATGATGACATGATAGCATACCATCAAGCGGGTTATATTATGCAATGGCTGCTGGAGCATTACGGTCTTGACAAAATAAAACACTTGTGGCAATCAGGGTTTGATAAATTTGAAAATATATACGGCATTCCTTACAGGAAAGTTGAATTGGACATAGAAGCATATTTAAGAAAAAAATATCCTACGCCCCCGGATATAAACTGGGAGACCTTTAAAATTCAGTGTCGTTAAACAGGAAGTTTCAAACTGTACCACTACCGAAAGTTGAATACTCGTTGCCATTTTAAGGAAATACAGTACTTTGTATAAAATCTGGTAATATGAAGAAAAGTAGTTTCTCACTGGTTGCCCTCTTGCTATTGGCGAGCCTGGTAACCCACTCACAACTGATCACCATTTCAGTGGACGCTACCAAACAGGGGAAATTTAAAGGAGAAAGTATAAGGCCAAAATTTGCGGACCGGGCTGAAATAGCCGGCTATGTCCAGGAAGTTAATTCTCCCCGGGATGCTGCCTCGGGAATGGCTACCGGCAGAAGGACCTATCAACCCATTATCCTGCTGAAACAATCCGGCGCTTCCAGTCCCCAATATTTCCAGGCACTGACCAACAACGAGTCGTTAAAAACCGTTGTCATCGATTTTTATAAACCGGACGCTACGGGTGCAGAAATAAATCATTATACTGTCACACTAACTAATGCTACCGTCTCCGGATATAAACAGTTTATTGGTCCGCTGGAAAATGAAAAATTCAACCCGGCCAATAATATCCTGTACGATGAAATAAAGCTGTCATTCCAGAAAATAATGATCGAGGACAAAATAGGCAAGACTATGACCATCGATGACTGGAATGCGCAGAAATAATAACACAACAATGTTCTGCCCGTACGAGGTATTCTTTCTATTTTTATTGTTATGAATTGTTTAATCGCGGCTGCAACGGCCCTGGAGATCGCTCCTTTCCTGGCTGACTACAAAAATATCCAGAAAGACATCGATGTGTTGGTAACCGGTATCGGTTTAACCGCTACCACCTATTCATTGACCCGGCAGATCCATGTGAAGCGTCCGGGGATGATCATACAAGCCGGTGTAGGTGGTTGTTTTGATACCAGGATTCCCCTGGGTTCGGTGCTGGCCATCAAACAGGAAGCGATCGGCGACCAGAGCGTGATCGAACTGGATAAATTGAAAACAATGTTCGACCTGGACCTGGTACCACAGGATCAATACCCTTTTTCCAAAGGATGGCTGGTCAATAAAAATGAGGCACTTAAAAAACTGAAACTTAAAAAAGTAAAAGCTATCTCCACGAACGAGATCACCACTTCCAGCCAAAAACTACGGTTTTATAAAGAACGTTTTGACCCGGTACTGGAATCCATGGAAGGCGCTGCACTCCATTATGTTTGCCTGATGGAGAAAATTCCCTTTGTCCAGATAAGAAGCGTGTCTAATTATATCGCTGAAAGAAATAAGAAGAACTGGAATATGAAAGAATCCATTATTAACCTTAACAAGGAACTCCTTAAAATTATTGAGGGCTTACCGGAGTAGCGCAATCACATTAACCAATAAACAAACTATCCCTTGAAACTCACCCTCGGCTTTTCACCCTGTCCCAACGATACCTTTATATTCGACGCCCTTGTCAATAAAAAAATAGATACGGGTGAATTTGAATTTGATGCCGTGCTCGCAGATGTAGAAAGCCTTAACCAGTGGGCTCTGGAAGGAAAACTGGATATTACCAAACTCAGTTTCCCGGCTTTTTTCCGGTCGCTGGAAAACTATACCCTGCTGAATGCCGGAGCTGCCCTTGGGAAAGGGGTTGGACCATTGTTGATATCGGATAGCGCCCATGAATTCACATCAGACGATATCTTACAGTCTTCCATAGCATTGCCGGGTCTGCATACTACCGCTAATCTTCTTTTCAGTTATGCCTACCCGGATGCCGCCGACAAGAAATTCATACTTTTTTCCGCGATAGAAGATGCTTTACTCAATAAAGAGGTAGATCTCGGCGTGATCATCCATGAGAACCGTTTTACCTACCAGCAAAAAGGGCTGCATAAAGTAAAGGACCTGGGTGAATACTGGGAAGAAAAAATGGAGCTGCCCGTTCCGCTGGGCGGGATCGCTATCAACCAGTCCATCAAAAGAAACACCGCTTTGAAAATAAGCGGGCTGATCCGGAAGAGCCTTGAATTTGGTTTGGCACACTATCCTCTTATCACGGACTATGTCAAACAACACTCACAGGAAATGAGCGAAGACGTGATGCGCCAGCATATCGATCTGTATGTGAACAATTACAGTCTTGACCTGGGGGATGAAGGAAGAGCTGCCATTGAAGCGATGCATGAAGTATTTCTCGAACTGAATAACCAGGAAGAGACCGATGATGAAGATGTGCTATTTCTTTAACGCTGCCGTGTATACGTCCAGGCAACGTTTTCGCGCCACTTCATGCTCTACTATCGGTTTGGGATAAGTGAATTCTTCAAACTCCGGCACCCATTTGCGAATGTATTTGAACTCCGGATCAAATTTTTTCGTTTGCAGGTAAGGGTTAAATATGCGGAAATAGGGTGCCGCATCACAACCGCTGCCAGCCGCCCATTGCCAGCCCCCATTATTGGAAGCCAGGTCAAAATCCAGCAATTTTTTTGCAAAATAAGCTTCGCCCCAACGCCAGTCTATCAATAAATGCTTTGTGAGAAAAGAAGCCGTGATCATTCGTACCCGGTTATGCATAAAACCGGTTTTATTCAGTTCCCGCATCCCTGCATCCACGATCGGGTAACCGGTTTGACCGTTACACCATGCATCAAATTCGGTTGAATTGTTGCGCCAGTTGATAGTATCATACTCCGGTTTGAAGGAATGACCGACCACCCGTGGAAAATGCCAGAGGATCATCTGGTAAAAATCCCGCCAGATCAGTTCATTCAAAAACGTTTCATTGTATCCGCCGGCTTCATCGGCCAGGGAGCGGATGCTGATCGTACCAAAGCGCAGGTGTACACTCAGTCTTGACGTTCCCTGGATGGAAGGAATATCCCGTTGTTCTTTATAATTCCGGATGATCGTTCCACTCCATTCTTTACCGGGGAATGGCAGGGCTGCCGGTTGAAAACCCATTTCTTCCAGGGAAATAGACTTTCTTTCTGCCTGCTTATAAAAATTGTCGAAATACTTTTTATTGGAATAGGGTTTTAAATGAAAATCGGTCAGTACCGCTTTCCATTTCCTGGAGTAAGGGGTAAAAACAGTATAGGGTTTACCGTCATCTTTCAACACTTCGTTCTTTTCCAGTATCACCTGGTCTTTGAACGTGTGAAAAGAACAGCCCTGCTTTTTCAATAATTGTTCTATAGCGGCATCCCGGTCTTTGGCATAAGGTTCGTAATCATGATTGGTATAGACCTTCTCCACCTGGTACTCCTGCAGCAGTTCTTTATAGATCTCCAATGGTGTTCCGTAACGAATATCCAGCGAAGATCGGAGCCTGACCAGTTGCTGTTGCATTTGCTGCAAGGCAAGATGGATGAATTCAACTCTGCGATCGGACCGCTCCTCTTCACGGGAGCCTGCGGCCAGTTCATCCAATATATTACGATCAAAAATAAAAACAGGAAGCACGGGCCGCAGGCTCCCGTGGAGGTTGCTGTCTTTCAATGCATGGAAGAGCCCGGCATTATCGTGCAGGCGCAGATCACGGCGAAACCAGAAGATGTTGATGCTGGGTTTCATGAAGGAATAGTGAGCTTACCAGTTTAAATATTTCACGCAGGGAGCGCAGAGACCGCAGACCTGCCTGACGGCAGGCAGGGAAACTTATACAATTTAATACTCAGCGAGCTCCGCGCCCTCTGCGTGATTCATCTCAGGATAAACAGGCTCAGGCGGTAATTGTTTGAGCAAAGCCTTTATAAATTTCCAGGGTCTTTGTATTGACAAATGCTTTGTGACTGTAACCTGCCACCCACCGTATACCATGGATCGCATTGGTTAAAAATACTTCATCCGCGTTCTCCATATCCTGGATAGAAAGAGTTCTTTCATTGACAGTATATTTTTCCCGCCGCAACCAGTGGAGAAGGTTCCTCCGGAAGATCCCGCTTACACAGCCTTCGGTCAATGCGGGGGTAGTAACCGCATTATCCTTTATAATAAAAACATTGGCGATCGTTGAATCGGCAATAAACCCGTTGGTATTGAGCACCAGGCAATCATTCAGTTTATTGGCAGTTGCATATTGGGCCGCCATCGAATAGGGAAGAAAATTGGCGGATTTCAGGTTACTGAATTTATCACAGCTTTTCCGTGCATCCGGGTAAACACCGATAATCAATCCATTCTCATTTATTGTATTGACCGTATTGTTCAGTGGCCAGGATTCGATTAGCCAGTTCAACCTGCGGTCAGTATCGTACAAGCCACCGATTCCCCGGGATACAGACAGCCTCACCCTTGCCATTTGTTCACAGTCGTTCTTTTGACAAAGGCGGAGAATTTCCTGGATAAGTTTCTCTTTGGTAAATAATGGCGCTATTTCAAAGTGCAGCAGTGAAAGACCCGCAAACAGCCGTTCAAAATGGTCGGCAGCAAACAGGATCTGTCCTTTCAGCAGTTTCATTGTTTCAAACAAACCGTCCCCGTAGCGATAGCCCCGGTTAGATGCCAGGAGGACTGGTTCATCCGCGGGGAGTACTTTACCATTGAAACAAATATGACTCATTCTTTCAAAAGTAATCCTTCGACAGGCTCAGGACAAAAAAAACCACTCCCGCCAGAATCGGCGGGAATGGTTCATATACTTGCCATTGATTAGAGTTATGCTTGTTCTACCAGGCCGGCTTTTACCGCGTACATTACCAGGCCTGCCATTGATTTGGTGCCTGTTTTTGTTTTCAGTTTATCACGGATCGCTTCCACAGTCCGCGGGCTGAGGTCAACGATATCGGCGATCTCCTTGGTACTTTTCTCATCGCACATCAATTTCAGGATGGTCACTTCCTTATCGGTCAACTGCACATCCTGCGGCATGGATGACTCCGATGTACGTTTGGTACGCAGGCCACTCAGCAGCGCTTTATTCGTAAGTTCATTAAAGAAGAAGTCATTCTCGTAAACTGCTTTCACGGCTTCATAGATCATTTCCGAACCTGATTCTTTGGTCAGGTAAGAATTGGCACCGATCTCCATCATTTTGGAAATAACCGAATGGTCATTATGCATCGACAGCATGATCACTTTTACATTGGGATAGAGTTTTTTGATCTCCGGTAACGTAGTTAACCCATCCATAATTGGCATCTGGATATCGAGTAAAACTACATCAGGCTGGATATGGCGGAGCAGGTTCAGTAACTGCATACCATTTTCAGCTTCAGCTACCATCTGTATATCTTTGCGGCTTTGCAGCGATGTTTTTACACCGGTACGGAAGAGTGCATGGTCGTCGGCGATCGCTACTTTAATTACGGAGTTGGATTCAGGGTTTTTCATTTCTAGGATTATTGTTAAAAAATCGTTGGTATAAATCTGCCTCAAAGATGGAAAAATCCCATAACATATACCATAGGAAAACTACTTGATTTAACATTTGCGGAAAGTACCGGTACTGTGGATAGTCAACGAAATTGTACGTGACCGTTTCTGTGATTTTACGACGGTTGCCGTAAATACCGAATATTTTAAATAGGGCAGTTACCCTCTTGTTAACATATGAGTGTGGATATACTTTTGTCTCAGAAAGTTGATTGACACGGATTGAATGTCTAATTCCTACTCATCCAAGTCCATAACCGTCCAGAAAGAATTTCCAAGAATCCTTAGAAAAACCAACCCGATCTTTATCGGGTGACACTCACCGGCCAGTCAACTTTCTCTTTTTCTGTTATAGTCCCGTTAGAAACAACACGAAAACGAATTCGAAAACCAAGGCCCCGTTTAAAAATCCAATACCTGTTGAAGAAACAAAAACCGATCGAACAAAAACCTTTGACCATTAAACCTGTCCGAATGAAGCAATCTTACTAAACTTTTTCTTTTCATAACAGTAACGTTTAACCCCGGTCCTCATAACGCCGGGGTTTATTTTTATCCTGTTCACAGACCTCACCCCGAAAGCGATCAAAATAACCCGAAACGCTTTTTCTCTCTCTCCTTAAGGAGAGGGCAGCGGGCTGTACGTCGATAAAAGATGCAAAAATGGCTTAGGTTAAAGATGCTTTGCAATCATTGTCATTACTGATTCTATCTCCTCTATTACTTCATCATTCCTGAACCTGATTACAGTAATTCCAAGATCCTCCAAACTATCAGTTCTTGCCTGATCATACAGCCGGTTCATTTTATCGTCGTGAATACCTCCATCCAGCTCGATCGCCAGGCTACACTCATGGCAATAAAAATCCAAAACATACTTGTCTATTGCATGTTGCCTTCGGAATTTCCTACCCTTCAGTTGCCGATTTCGCAAAAGCTGCCAGAGTTTTTTCTCAGCTTCTGTTGCTGACCGGCGAAGTACACGAGCATTTTGATAAATCTGAAAGGGAGCTCCCTGGTGTAAATTCTCCCTGTATGAATTGTTTTCTTGCATGGAGGCAATTTTATCAATTTCAATATTACTACCATGTGTAATTAACTATTTCGGGACGTTTTTTAACCACGAATCTGCGGTCTTTTTCACGATCATTCATTCAACCTCACCCGCGGGAAGCGATCCAAATAACCCGGAACTTTCTTTCCCCCTCTCCTTGAGGAGAGGGAAGACAGGCACTCGTTTGAAGCAGGTTGCTGAAGGGGTGAGGTTATTGCTTCATTGCCAGGATATATGCCCTCGGCTCCCCTATTGTGAACTTCTTCCTCCCCGGGATACTATACACTTCTTTCAGTGCCAGCCCGGCGGTTTGCAGCATGGACTCCATTTCATTCAGGGAGAAGATATAATCGACGCCGGTCTTGACCTCTGTCTTGCCATCTGGAGCAATGGTGGTACTGACCGTTTCGATACGGTTGGGTTGAAAAAGAAAAGTGGAATCGGCGAGGAACTTCAGATCCCCGATCGTACTCCAGCTTTTTGGATTAAAATTTTTGATGGCGATCTCCGCGATGGACCAGGTATTGATCAACAGGTAGCCGCCTTTTTTTAAATGGGCTGAAACATTCGATAGCAGCTTTATTGTATCGGCCGCATTAAAAAAATTCAGGCTATTGCCCATACAGAGCGCCAGGTCATACTGGTCATTGATGGTATAATTCATCACATCGGCCCTGATCACTTTCAGCGGTAGTTGTTCTTTCTCCCCGGTTTCGCCGATCTCGCTGGTATAATCGCCGAGGTTATCGATGGCGGTAACAAATATCCCTTTCCGGGCAAGCGCAATGGCATGCCTTCCGTAGCCACACATCAGGTCAAGTACTTTACTCCCGGGTTGCAGGTTGAAATAAGGAAGCATAAAATCTACTTCCTTCCCGGTCAGTTCATCGGGTATCATGCTTTTCCAGATATCCTTATAATGACCGTCGAAAAAACTATCGTTGATGTTTGGCATCCATTGGTGTTTTAACCTCACCCCTGCCCCCTCTCCTTTAAGAGAGGGGAATCAGTGTGTCATTCAAGCAACTTATTCCTCATCGCATACATCACCAGCCCCGCGATGGTCTTGGCCCCTACTTTCTGTTTCATATTCTGGCGGATGGTCTCGATGGTTCGTGGGCTCAGGAACACTTCCTTGGAAATCTCTTCGGTGGTCTTGTCTTCGGCGATCAGTTTCAAAATACGGATCTCTTTTTCTGAAAGCTTTACCGGGTTGGGATAGAATTGCCGCACCGTTTTTTTATGCTGCAGTTTCAGCAGCACAGCTTTATTTACGAGTTCGTTGAAATAGAAATCGTCGTTCATACAGGTCAGGATGGCCTGGTAAATCTCTTCGGGGTCGGTGGTCTTGGTCAGGTAGGCATTGGCGCCCATTTCCATCATTTTGGTGATCATTTCCTGGTCGTCGTACATGGTAAGCACGATGATCTTCAGGGCTTCGTATTCTTTACGGATCAGGCTGATGGCGTTGATGCCGTCTACTTCGGGCATCCGGATATCCATCAGGATCACATCGGGGAGTTTGAGTTTGAGTTTGTGCTGGAGGTCTTTGCCGTCTTCAGCTTCCCAGAGTATTTTCAGGTACTCTTTGTCTTTCAATGCCATACGGATCCCGTCACGGAAAATCTTATGGTCATCGGCGATCGCTACTTTGATCTGCTGCTGGGGGGACATGGACATGGATTAATCAGTTTAGCTGGTTAGTTTAATCAGAGCTTGCCCCGTTCCTACGGGGGCCTTCTCTCACAATGCTTCGGATCTGCGTAAAACTACTCTTTTTTTAGTATAAACAACATGCGGGGGGATTCTTTTTGGGTGACTAGTTAGTTATTGGAGGTGGGCTACGTATAAATTCATCAATAGCCTCCCTGCCCTCCGATCCTTCGACAAGCTCAGCAGGGTTCTTGGTCGCCTATAAATTTAAACGGTGGATTATTTACCCGACTGTAGTACTACTAGCATCGTCCCTTGCAGTTTACCTTGAGCCTGTCGAAGGGCACACTTGTACGTCCCGTTCGTTATTGGCCAAAAAAACTCCGCACCTCTTTCAAAGTGCGGAGTAAATGCTCAAAGTTGCTTAAGATATCCATGTTTGAACTTGCGAAATAACTTTCCATTTACCTTTACATTCCTCAAGAACAAATAATATCCCCATACCGTCCTCACCACTCGAAATGCGATTAAACTCAACAATTGCCCTTTTCCCAATTATTATGACATTTGAAAGGGTTACTTTTTCTATCATGCCATGATTGATAATGATTGGCTTTTTTACGAATTGAATTTCCATATTTTTTACATGAAAATGAGGGATGGGTTTTTCATGTAAAGTATATTTGTTCTTTTCTGCCTCACGAAATGTTCTTACCCATGACGTATCCATAGATTCAACATCAACAAGAAGTGGAGGCACAGGATTATAAAACCTATCAGCAATTTGATTGAAGTCTGTTTGATAGATGTAATGATTTACTGTTGTATCAATGACTGTTAAGTTTTCATTCTTGCCTTTATAGTAATTTTCTATTACTGCTATGTAAATTCCTCGAATTGTAACTGAATCTTGCTGTGCTACAAGAGGCTTAAAGAACAACAGTCCAAAACTTATCAACAAAAAATATTTAATTCTCATATAAGAACAGTTTATTGTTTAGAAGGGCGGAAGATAGCAGCCAGTGGGGCTTTTTTTCAAGCCCAAAGCTAATGAATCGCCTTGTTGTTCGTGCCAAATAGCAGAACTCATTGAATCTAGTCGTTGGGCTGTTAATGCATATCGAAATCCCTCAGTTATTGAATCGTGACTGACGGCCCCGGATGCGGGGGATGCCGGATAATTAGGCCAATAATGTTTCCAGATATCTGTTTTCGCAAGGCCACCCCATGACACAAACCAATAGTACCTCTTATTGGCAAGTCTGCTTTGATCAATTTTTTCCAAAACAGCAGCAAAATGAGAAAGCATTTTATTTGCCATGAAATTATGATCAAATTGAGGGTTTCCAGACGACCACGCCGTTACGCCAGCCCTTGTGTGCAGTGCCTTTAATGTATCTATGTAATGGTTGAATAGCGTATCAAGGCTCAATGTATTAATTTGAGAAGCTGAAAAATTATACAAGTATGTGTGGAAAATAAGTTTCAAGTACGCATGGGTTATCTCGTGTATGAGAGTCCTTGTCATAGACAACTCAGTTGCTTTGGCTAGATAAGTAGGATTTATTCTGATTGTATCCAACAATTCTCCTGTTGATGGATTATAATATCCCGTCGTTGTCTGCCCATTGACTGAAGTATCAGGGGTAGGAGTAGCCACAAGAAATTTTAATTTGAGTTTTCGAATTACAGGACCACGGAAACTAGCACGATCCATTTTAACAAGCATTTTTCCAATCAGATTACTTGTATCTAGAAGTTTATCTAGAATTTTTCTTAAACAGGAATCAAGCCCTGTGGTATCAATATTATTTAACTTCCAATCATTTATAGCATCCTTATCAGCTTTAATATACGCCATATGCTCAAAATGGTGGTAGCCCTGTGTGGTATAATCGGTTAAAGGACTATATGGTAAAGGTCCCCACCCCGTCGTTCCGCAATTCACCCCTCCAACTCCACAGGCGGGCGGCCACCATGTACTGCCTCCACCACTTGGCGCTCCGCCGCCCCCGCCCCCGCTTTCGTACCAAACTATGGTGCACCCCATTTCAGTATGTGTATAAAATTCGCATCCAGTGGTACAACCACCATCGCACCACTCTTCCTCTGTCGGACCATAGCATACGTCTATCCATTCACATAGTGTAGTGTTACTAAGCACCTCAGCCCTCTGCCCGGACGCCTGATCCTTCACATGTACAATACAAGACTTACTAGTATCTCCTGGAAACAACCTCTTATCGGTAATTACAAAATCAGTCCTGGCAAAAACAGACTTTTCTAATGCTGTAAAAATAGTAAACACGTCTCTTGCGTTCCATGTAGAACCTGTTGTGCTATCAAAACTATACTGGCTGTAATCAAAATCGTTTAGCACCTTGCAAGTCGTATCATCTTCATCAGTTCTCACAATCAAAGTAGCAACAATTACAGAATCATTATCAAAAGGAATATATAGAAAAGTAATCCCACTACTATCCGTGTTGTTTCTTGATTGCGTTGAATTAGATGCTATTAAGGTCTTATTCCATACCGGAAACCCAATCCTTTTAGATAAGTCCTCTACAAAATGAAAAGTATCATTCTGTCTTTTAATCCTATCGGCAATAGCCTTTACCCTGGCATCTGTGTTAGCCGGAACAGAAAAGAATTTTTCAGTCCTGTTCACAACAATCCCCATCTTCTGGTCCCTCTTGTAATCAATTTTCCTGCAAGCATCCCCAATAATAACAACAACAATGGCCGCCATCGCAGCCAAATAAGCTCTCCATCTTAGTTTCCGGTTTTTGGTGGTCATACATAAATGATTTGTGCCTGCCCCTCTCTTTTTAGAAAGCAAACGGTTAAAAATAAAATTTAGCAGGCTAGATGACTGAAGAAAGAAATTATGGCTTCAAAGGCACTGGCTTGCAAATGTTTTCGTTTTCCAGCTGCAAAACAACCGTAGTACTACGGGTTTTTTATTATCTTTTCATCAACACCTGCTACAATCACCCCGTTGTCATGAGTTTGCAACTCATGACTGAATGAATTGATTCGTTAAGAAAACTGTTGCTTTGATTATCGCAATGAATAATTAAACGAAAACTGGTATATCGGCAACTCATAATCAATCTCCGGCCTTTTCACATACTTGTAGTACACCACTTTAATATTTACCAGGTTATTGATCTCCACACCCCATGCCAACGACCAGCCATGATAGATACCATTGGTTTCAACGCCCGGTAATATTTCCTTCAATTGCTTTTCACCGGTCTTGCAAAAGATATAGCGGCCCGCCAGCCAGAATATTCCCATGTTCTTAGCGTTGTTCTTCTCCCATGCCCCGGTTTGGAAATACAAACCTGAAGTAGCGTAGCTATTCAAAAAATTAATGGGCCGGCCTGTGGCAGGATCGGTAACTAACCCTGTTTTATACCCTGTCAGTATTCTTATTCCACCATGGTATAAAAGCCCTCCCCTTGTTGTCTTTATTTTATTAAAGAAAATAACTCCCTCTATAGAAATATTGGCCAAACCACTCAAGGGGTTGATAAAGCTGTTTGCCAGTTGTTCATTGGAACGTTGCCCGCCAACGTTCTGCTGGTTTTGAAAATTGTTCGATGATACGCCGCTGTAGATCGAAAGCGGTATGGCAAATTTTCCCGGTTCACCGATAAAAAGCCGGATAAACCGGGCGGATGCATTTACCTGGCCATTGTTTACGATATCGATAAAGCCGGAGCTAAGTATCTCGGGTTTGAGTGGTGCCGTCTTCACCGGAACATTTTTGATCGTGTCATTGAATGGAAAAGAAGAAACCTCTTTTGCCTGGGCATTGGCAAGGGCATGCCAAAGCCAAAATAATATTGGCAAAAGAAATTTCATATTGCTAATGAAAAAGACTGTAGAAAACGTTAACCAGTGCTTCGTGAGAGATATAACTTTAGACCACTATTTATCAAAAGCCTTTCAAAATAAACTTGTTGTATAAAAAGCTTAGTAAACCGAAAATTGTAATTAAATAATATAAACCCAACTGTGTATCAGAAAGATTCCTATTGGAGATAGTCGAAATTTTTTTGAGAGCTGAGAATTTGAAAATCAAATAGGCAATTTTCAAAATATGCACAAGAATAACGAACCCGAATACAACTAAAACAATAATATCAAACAAATTTTTCATGCGTAAATATTTTAAAATCTCCGGCATTTCTGATGCCCTCTTTGAAATACCGGAGATATAACACAATTAAAGAATTTACAGAAAATTACCACCATATCTCTTATATTAGTCAGGTCATTCTCGAAAGAAAAAGAAATGCCGTCTGTCGGAAATTAATTTGTTGCCTATATGCGACACTCAGGTCCCGGGAAAGCAGAGAGCCAGCAGGATAAGTGGCCTGATCTGTTTCTTTAATGTCCGCATAGCCCTGGCACCTTGCTTCTGGACTTTATCATAATTTGATTGAAGATCACTAGCAATCTCACTGTACTTACGGCCATCAAAATAGTGTTGCCTTATTATTTCTTTAACCTCTTTCGGCAACATCTCAAGTGCCGAATACAGTTGGCGTAAGGTTTCCGCATTTGTTATTTCACAAATCTCCTCACTTTGCCACAACTGGGTAAGGTAGTCATACTCTTCCACCCTCTTTGTTTGCACGCTTTTTCTACGAACTGTGTCAATGCACTGATTTCGCACCAAAGTATATAAGTAAGCCCGGAGGTGACTCTCATTTACTGGAAGACTTCTGTTCACCCAGAGTTTCAGGAAGCAATCCTGAACAAGATCA
>JANOHQ010000455.1:0-7708 GCA_031406595.1 Chitinophagaceae bacterium | reverse complement strand
CAAAGCTGGTCTTGATGAAAGAGAGTACAGAAAGCTGGTGAGATCTGCTCGTCCCAATAAAACACTGTGGGTAAAAGGAAGGATCACCGATAAAAAAACAACCGCGGGTATTGCTTCTTCAGTGGAACTGATCGAGCTCAGCACCCGGCAAACCATTACCAAAGTACAAACGGATGAATCCGGGAATTATCTTATCACCTTACCGATTGGAAAAGATTATGCATTCAATGTGAACCGCAAAGGTTATTTATTTTATTCTGATAATTTCCCGATGGCTGATCGTTCGCCCGATTCAACTTATGAAAAAAATATTCCTCTCCAACCGATCGAGACCAATGCAATGGTGGTGTTGAAGAATATCTTCTTTGATGTCAATAAGTTTGAATTAAAACCCGAATCACAGACCGAACTGGAAAAACTAGTACAGTTACTCACTGAAAACCCCGGTCTCCGGATCGAGATCAGCGGTCATACCGACAATATGGGCAAACCTGCGGACAATCTCTTGCTCAGCAATAACCGGGCAAAAGCAGTTGTCACTTATTTAGCCGGTAAAGGTGTCTCCCTTCAGCGGTTAACCTCGAAAGGTTATGGTGAAACAAAGCCGGTTGGCGGGAATAAAACGGAAGAAGAGCGGGGATTAAACCGCCGGACGGAGATGAAAGTACTGGGGCAGTGATCCCTGCTTCTCCTAGATTTGGCTATACGCCAGATATATGGATCCGGAATTAATTTACCAGCTTGCTTTAACGCTTGTTCCCCATATCGGCCCCGTACAGGCCAAAATCCTGCTGCAGCATTGCAATGCAGAAGAAATTTTTCATGCGAAGAAAACATGGCTCGAAAAGATCGAAGGCATTGGCCCTGTCAGGGCGGCCTCGATCGCCGCCTACAAAGATTTTACCCAGGCCGAAGAAGAAATAAAATTTATCGAGAAGTACAAGATCAAACCATTGTTTGTAACGGATAAAAATTATCCCCGGCGTTTATTGAATTGCTACGACTCCCCTACGCTTTTATTCTATAAAGGTGAAGCCGATCTGAATGCTGCTAAAATAGTGGCGGTCATCGGGACAAGATCCCATACCGAATATGCAAAACAGCTCACGGAAAAATTAGTGAAAGAACTCGTGGCACAAAATATTCTGATCATCAGTGGTCTTGCCTTCGGCGTAGATGCGATCGCTCATAAAACCGCAGTAAAGAACGAAATGCCAACGGTCGGTGTGCTGGCACATGGCCTGGACCAGCTCTATCCTCCCGAACATACAGGTCTCGCCAAAGACATGATCCGGTATAAAGGTGGGTTGCTGACAGAATTCAAAAGCAACAGCAAGCCCGACAAGCATAATTTCCCGAGCCGCAACAGGATCGTTGCCGGCATGAGTGATGCGACCGTGGTGGTGGAAACCGGTATCAAAGGCGGCAGTATGATCACGGCAGAACTGGCCAATGGCTATAATAAAGATGTATTTGCCTTTCCCGGAAAAGTGACCGACACAAAAAGCGCCGGTTGCAATTACCTGATCCGGAATAATAAAGCCATTTTGCTCACCGATGCGACCGAACTGGTACAGCTGATGCAATGGGAAGAAAATTCAAAAAGCGGGAAAAGGAGAAAAAATCAGCGGGAATTGTTTATCGAACTCGGGGCCAATGAAAAAATCATCATGGCAGTGCTGGAAGAAAAAGAAAAAGTACATATCGATGAGATCAATTTAAAAAGCGGGCTGAGCAGCAGCAGTATTGCCGCTGGTATATTAAGTCTTGAACTACAAAATCTCATTTTATCTTTGCCGGGCAAATTGTACCAGCTTGCCTGAATGGTAAAGCAACGAATACGGTATTTGTATTGTCCTCATAAACTACAGGCATACCCTGTTTTACAAACTCAATGAAGCCCGTTTTAATGCTAAAATTCCTTCTGGTCCCTGCCCTGCTCCTCGTCTTTTCCGTTCCGTCGTTCTCGCAGGCATGCACAACGCTTGGACAAACGCCATCCACCGCATTCCCGGTATGCGGAACAACCACTTTTCACCAGACCAGCGTACCCATTTGCAGTACCAATAGTATTTTTGTTCCGGGTTGTTCCGGCGGACCTAACTCGCCAAACTACGAAAATAAGAACCCATTTTTTTATAAGTTCACCTGCTACACGTCCGGCACATTAGCATTTCGCATAACTCCAATTGCTGATTTTGAAGATTATGACTGGCAGCTTTATGATATAACCGGTCGTGATCCCAATGATATTTTCACCATTAATTCTTTAGTAGTTACCGGTAACTGGGCAGGTACCTATGGTCCTACCGGCGCCGGACAGGGCGGTGTAGGTTCTATTCAATGCGCATCCGACCCTGCCGGCAATGCACCCACTTTTTCTGCCATGCCCAATCTTATTGCCGGGCATGTGTACTTGTTAATGATCAGCCACTACACCGCCGGGCAAAGCGGTTATGATCTTTCTTTTGGTGGCGGCACGGCCAGTATAACCGATCCGCTGAGACCGCATATGTTGAAAGTAACACCTGACTGCGATGGAACAAAGATCACTTTACAACTGAATAAAAAAGTTCTTTGCAATTCTATTGCCACCAGTGGCAGCGAATTCACCATCCCCGGCGCAACCGTTGTGTCTGCGGTAACCGACTCCTGTTCTTCAGGTTTTGATTTCGATGAAGTCGTGATCAGTTTGGGCGCAGCACTGACAAGCGGTACGCACCAGCTCGTCATTAATAACGGAACGGATGGCAATACTCTCAAAGACAATTGCGACCACGTTATACCCCAGGGTGAAACCATCAGTTTTGATTATTTTATTCCGCAGCCTATACGGGCAGACAGTACCGGCAAACCGGCCTGTGCTCCTGATTCAGTCGTAGTATATTATCCTAAAAAAATAAGATGCTCTACGCTTTCACCATCCGGCAGTGATTTTTCGGTAACAGGCCCCACAGCTGTTACGGTGACGGGTGCTTCAGGTAATTGCAGCAACGATCTGACAGATTATGTGATCATACGATTTGCTTCACCCATTTATACAAAAGGAACCTACACTTTACAGATTCAGCCTGGCATCGATGGCAGTCCCGTTTTCGATGTTTGTGGTCAACCCATCCTGCCACAAGCGCTCAGTTTCACCACGGCCGATACCGTTTCCGCATTGTTCTCCTACAGTTCCAAATTGGGCTGCCTGCGGGATACGCTTACATTTTCACACGATGGTGCGCATGACGTGAACAACTGGAACTGGATCTTTAACAATGGCTCAGCCATCACCACCCAAACACATACCGTTATCTGGTCTGCTACCAGTACGAACACCATTCAATTAATAACCAGCAATGGTGTTTGCCGCGACACAGCAAACAGCAGCGTCGTTTTGGACAATGAAGTAAAAGCTGTGTTTTTCATGCCCGATATTATCTGTCCGGAAGACGGGTTGCAGGTCATTGACTCGAGTAAAGGTTTAATAGATACCTGGAACTGGACATTTGACCGGGTTGCTACCAGCACCGTAAAAAATCCCGCCCCGGTGTTATTTCCATCCATCAATCACGAGGCTTATTATACCGTTAAACTTAAAGTCACCAACAATTCGCTGAACTGCAGCGATAGTATAAGAAGATCCCTGACCGTACTGGACCATTGTTTTATCGGTGTTCCTACCGCATTCACTCCCAATAACGACGGGCTGAACGATGTGTTCTGGCCGCATAACGCCATAAAGGCCGATAACTTTATTTTTAAAGTATACAACCGGTGGGGCCAACTGGTATTTTCATCTCAAAACTGGCGGGATCGCTGGGATGGCAAAATAAGCGGGGTAGTACAGGCCACAGGCGTATATGTGTGGATGCTTAGCTATACGCACCGGGATACAAAAAAACAGGTCTTCCAAAAGGGAACTGTGTTGTTGATCAAATGAGTAATCAATGTGCAATAGGCAACGGGCAATAACGGCAATACAGATTGAAGGGCACCCAGCCACTATTCTCCGATCACTTGCCCATTGCCAATTGGTTATTGCCCATTATCTTTGCACATGGCAACAAGAAATTCCCTCCCCACTAACAAACAATCAGCTAAATTTTTTGGAGAAGGTCTGACCTTCGATGACGCATTACTGATGCCCGGCTACAGCCAGGTACTTCCCCGTGATGTTGAAATCCGGAGCCGGCTGACCCGGGACATTACGCTCAATGTACCCCTGCTTTCCGCGGCTATGGATACGGTAACCGAAGCGGCACTGGCCACAGCGCTGGCAAGAGAGGGTGGTTTGGGTATCCTGCACAAGAACATGACCATCGAAAAACAGGCGGAACAGGTTCGTAAAGTAAAAAGAAGTGAAAGCGGCCTGATCATCGACCCGGTGACACTACTGGCCGACGCCACTATCGGAGATGCCCTGAAACTGATGCGTGAAAATAAGATCGGTGGTATTCCCATCATTGATAAAAGCGGCAAACTGGTAGGGATCCTTACCAACCGGGATCTTCGTTTTGAAGACAACCCCAGGCGCAAAGTAAGTGAAGTGATGACCAAAGAAAATCTCTATACGGCACCCGAAGGCACTGATCTGAAAAAAGCAGAACAGCTTTTTAAGAAAACAAAAGTGGAGAAACTTCCGATCATCAATAAGCAGGGAAAACTCACGGGCCTGTTCACCTATAGCGATATCCTTAAGTTAAAAAGTCATCCGAATGCGGTGAAAGACCAGTTCGGTCGTTTACTGGTGGGTGCCGGTGTCGGTATCACCAGCGACCTGCTGGACAGGGTAGCTGCATTGCAGGCCGTAGGTGCCGATGTGATCGCACTCGACAGTGCACATGGTCATAGCAAAGGAGTGATCGCAGCATTAAAAGATGTAAAAAAGAATTTCAAAAAAATAAATGTCATCGCCGGTAATGTAGGAACGGCAGCAGGCGCTAAAGCCCTTGCCGAAGCAGGTGCCGACGCTATCAAAGTGGGGATCGGTCCCGGTTCTATCTGTACCACCCGTATCGTAGCTGGTGCAGGCGTACCGCAACTGACAGCGATCATGGAAGCCGCTTCGGCATTGAAAGGAAAAAATATTCCGTTGATCGCGGATGGCGGTATCCGTTATACCGGCGATATGGTAAAAGCATTGGCAGCCGGTGCCAATTGTGTGATGATGGGAAGCATTTTTGCGGGTACGGAAGAGAGTCCTGGTGAGACGATCATTTATGAAGGAAGAAAATTCAAGGAGTACCGCGGAATGGGATCACTCGGTGCGATGGCCACGGGCAGCAGCGATCGTTATTTCCAGGATGTGGAAGACGATATAAAGAAATTTGTTCCCGAAGGCATTGAAGGTCGTGTGGCCTATAAAGGATTATTAAAAGAAGTGGTCTATCAATACACCGGTGGCTTGCGGGCCGGTATGGGTTATTGCGGCGCTTCCACTATTGAAGAGTTACAGAAAGCCGTTTTTGTAAAGATCACCAATGCGGGTATGAGAGAGAGTCATGCGCATGATATCGAGATCACGTAGGAAGCACCAAATTACAGCCGGAGATAAAAGGGTTTATGGTTTATAGTTTATTGTTTATAGTTAACCCTTAAATTTAAACCTCTTCAAAGACTGGCGGGTTTTCCGTTCTTTCAACAACCATAAACTATAAACCTTCCTATTATTCGTTCACTTCAAACGTAATGATCTGCCGGTGGTACGCTTTCACTTTATGACCGTTTTGAATGGCAGGTTCCCATTTCGGCGCTTTCTTCAGGACCCTTACAGCTTCTTCTTCCATTCCGAAACCGTGGCTGGTCAATGTTTTGATATCGCTTACATTACCTTCTTTGTCCACTACGAACTGGATCACCACGCTGTATCTTCCAGGGCTGGCGTTATGCTCAACGGGTGTTTCCGGATTTAAATTCTTCAATAAGAACCGGGTCCAGTCACCAATGAATTTTGCCGGCACTTCCACGATCATCCTTGGACCTTGCTCTTCCGGATCTTCTTTAGGCGTTATGATCCCTTTTGTATCACCCAGTTCCTTAGGCGGCTCTTCAAAAATATCGGGCCTGCCTTCTCTTGTCTCGGTATCCACCTGGACACTATCAAGTGAAGGAACATCAGGCATTGGCTGATCCATGTCTTCATCCGGAACAATTTCAGGAGGTGTAAATTGAACTGTTTCCACCGGTTCCGGCTCGGGTTGTTGCTCCGGCTCAGGTAATTTTTCAGGTGGTTTCTCAATATCCACATCGGTTAATTCCACTTGTGGTCCCACTCTGTACTCGGTGTTTTTTTTCCTGGATGAATTGGCCATCGTTACAATGGAGAGTACCAATGCAACAACTGAAATGGTGACCGATAAAGCAGTTCTTGTTCTTACTGAATTTGTTTTGCGAAGCTCGTAAGCGCCGTAATCTTTGTTACGACCATCAAAGACGAGATCGATCAGTGGTGCTGATAAAATTTTGTTGGCTTCCATGTTGTATACTTTTTGTTAAATCAGATGATGAATAAAAAGCTTTCCATAAAATTTCAGACCTTCCTTTCCAGTTTTAATTAAAAACACCGGCTTGCCAGTATTAATTATGGAAATTTATATTGTTGGCATCGCGGGCAACAAATTCTATTTTTACAAAAACCAGCAATAGTGAAACGTTTTTCCCATCTATTCATCGCTATCGGTGGCGGCCTCTTACTCTGGGCGGCCTGGCCTGTATCACCACTCACGCTGCTGATCTTTGTGGCATGGATCCCCTTACTATGGCTGGAGTCAAAAGTAGAGAGCCGGAAAAAATTCTTTTGGCTTTGCTATGTCACGATGTTTGTATGGAATGTTGCCACTACCTGGTGGATATGGAATGCGTCGGTCCCGGGTGCCGTGTCGGCATTTTTAGCCAACAGCCTGATCATGTGTTTGCCCTTTCTTGGTTTTAAGATAGCCAAAAAATGGCTTGGCAATAAGATCGGTTATATTGCCCTGGTCGCATTCTGGATGTGTTTTGAATATATCCATTTGCATGACTGGGGGCTGAGCTGGCCCTGGCTGACGCTGGGTAATGCATTTGCTACGCATCCTGATTGGGTGCAATGGTACCAATATACGGGCACCAGTGGTGGTACTTTATGGATACTGCTGGTCAATATTTTTTTATTCCTACACCTCGAAAAGAATTTCAACCGCGAACAGGGAAGATCATACAAGTACATAATTTCCGGTTTTAGTATATTATTTATCCCGCTCGCTATTTCCTGGTTAAACAATAGTTTACAATTACAAAAAGCCGGGCCCGGTAAAGTATCCAATATCGTGATCGTGCAGCCCAATATCGATCCCTATGAAAAAGTTTCGGACGTTGCGGGTTCCTTTGAAGGACAATTACAAAAACTAATCTCTCTCAGCGAGCAACAGGTGGATGATAATACTGCGCTGGTCGTATGGCCCGAAACGGCTTTGTATACCGCTTCCAGGATCGATGAGGAAGGATTAAAAGAAAATTATTTCCTGGCTCCTCTTTTTGGTTTTCTCCGCCGTCATCCCAATCTCTCTCTCTTCACCGGTATTGAAAGCTTCAGAGCTTTCCCGGCAAAAACCAACTACTCCGATGAGTATGGCGGTATGCACTATGAATCCTACAATGGGTCGATGGTGATCGACAGTACAGGAGCACAGTCCTTCTATCATAAATCGATGCTGGTGCCCGGGGTGGAGACATTGCCCTGGTT
>JANOHQ010000343.1:0-8739 GCA_031406595.1 Chitinophagaceae bacterium | reverse complement strand
CCTTTGCATTGTAGGGGCGGGTACAGCGGTGGCCAATCGTAAAGTATTTATTTTTGCTGAAGGTGGGACTACATTTAATGGCCCAATTAACGTAGGAGGAAGCATAGGTGTAGCGGGACAGGTACTTACTTCTAATGCTGCTGGTGTACCCACTTGGGAAAATGCAGCATACAGTAACAATATCAGATTTGCAGTCTTTTTTTCAAATGGTACAGCTTTAAGTTCCAATGCAGTGATTTCGGCAACACACTATAACTTAAACCCAACTGATGTGGTAATAAATCCGACTGGTATAACAATCAATCGTTCCGGGTTATATCATTTCGATATGGATGGGGACGTTTCGCTTACTTTTCCATCTGTACCCACCACTTACCCTCGCTTTATAATCTCACTAAATTTTAATTCAGCAGCATTCGGATTTATTTCCAATTCCGTAATGCAGCCAACCAGCTCAACTAATTTAGTATGGAAGGGTGGGGATAAAGAATCGCTGGATGTTTATATTACTGCTCCAACAACAATTACAATTCACCATTCTATTGGCTTTATTGGCTCAATACCAACCTTTGGGGTTTTTGGATATTTAACCGGACATCTTATTAGTGAATAGAAGCATTATTAGGTCTATGTTGATTTTTCCTCTCAGCAACAGCATAAATATTAAAAGAACCGCTCAATAAAAAAAACCATAAACGGGGTATTTTTAAGGATTCCCCATTGAATATTTTTCTTAATGCAGATACAAAAACCCAGGGAGGCACATGGAGCTTTAGTGTGCATTCCGGGGTCATTTCAGGATACCTTATTTCTGATCAGTAAATCTTGGGAGGCAGTATTATGGCCCCGGGGTTTAAACCCCGGGCTAAGACTCACGAATTACAATTTCGTAACCTTCATTTCCATGGCAGGGCCAATTTACTTCCCACTATTTTACCAGGTTCTCAGGTTTGTTTTATTGAATGTCCACTCCGGCGTATTGATATCTCCCTCCATATCCACCTCATACCAGGGACTTAATGCAAGGTTATTTGGATTTACAAGCACATGCATATCCTGCGCCGGCTGATAACCCTGTGCCAGCATATAGATTTTTCGGCCTTCGTTATCGGTGGCCATATCCATTACGATCACTGCATGACCCGGGAATCCACCCTTCACCAATACATCACCAGGTTTGATCGCATTGAAATCACTCACCGTTTTCAATTGTTTCTCAAGCGACGCCGACCCGCACCATCCGAATACCGTTTGAAGATAATTGTCGAAACCGCCCCTGTTGTCTCCCCCATCCCATTTATACCATTTCCCGGCATAATCCATAAAGCCGATATCCTTATACAGTTTATACTTATACAGGTATTCCGCCCGCAGGCGCATCACTGCATCGGCGCATTGCTGCAGGTCCTTATCACCCACAGGAATATCGATGACAGCGAATTGCGCCATCTGGTTCGGTTTTACTTTACCGTTGAATAGATACACAATTCTCTCTATTTTAAGAGGAATTGATCGCAGCCAGCCCGCGAACGAATTATGGGCCGCGGAGATCCGTATAAAACCTTCAGGTGTTTTGATGTTCCCGATGGATGGATAATAAGTAGTATCCGGATGCCATTCTTTTACAGGGGCCGCGTTTGCCGGACTGCCTTGGCTGATAGCAGGCGAACTATTCCGATTCTCCCCACAAGCGAGAACAATAAAAGACAGAACAATCAACCGGTAAAGTTTCATGATAGTAAAGATTCGCTGTCGCTGAAATTCCACAACAAGGATTCGCTAGCGATAAAACTTTCCACGCATCCTTACTGTTTTACCATTCCAATTTCTGGTATTTTAATATATAGCTTCTCTTTAAAAACTGCTCTGTCATTTGTTCCAAGAAATTGATCCCATCTTTATTGGGGGCATACTTCATGCTCACGTGGATCTCAATACCCCTATTGGCCATGTCCGGGTAATTTTCGACCAGCGTACCCGTTTCAACAACCGTTAAATAGTATTGCATTTTTGCTGCCAGGGTGAGAATATGTATGCCTTCTTCGTCCCATTCCAAATGGTCTGCAATAGTAAGGATCACATTACCGGTAGGAACATCCACCCCGATAAAATCTATAATAGCTGATTCATCAACTGACATACTGAATGATTTTCATGTTATTCTTTTTAATGCTTGATCTCCGCCACCGCCTTGGGATCATGCTTATGCCGGAAGAAGATGGCAAATAACACCCCTACCACCGCAGCATAGACAGCAAAACTGAGCCAGATATTATGCCAGTCCTTATCGCCGCCATTGACCGTAAAATATTTGTCGATGGCCCAACCGCTGATCTTGGCGCCAAAAAAGGCCCCAAACCCGTTGGTCATCATCATGAATACACCCTGCGCACTCGAACGGATAGAAGAGTCGGTTGTCGTTTCAACAAACAATGATCCCGAAATATTGAAGAAGTCGAATGCCATTCCATAAACAATACAGGAAAGAATGATCATCCATAGCCCGTCTGCAGGATTACCATAGGCAAACAAGCCGAAACGGAGTACCCAGGCGATCATGGAAAATAACATCACTTTTTTGATACCGAAACGTTTCAGGAAAAATGGAATGGTAAGAATAAAGACCGTTTCCGAAATCTGCGAGATGGACATAATGATCGTAGAATTCTTTACCACGAATGATTGGGGTCCATATTCAGGGATCTTTTTAAAATCATCGAGAAAAGTATCCCCATACATATTTGTTAACTGCAGGGCCGCGCCAAGAAACATAGAAAAGATGAAGAACAGCGCCATTTTATATTTAGCAAACAGTGTGAATGCCTTCAACCCCAACTGTTCAATAAGGGATGCTTGCTTCGCAATAGATTTTTGAGGCGGACATTTGGGTAAGGTGAATGAATAAATACCCAGCAATATTGCTGCGACGGCCCCGATCAGGAACTGGTTGGTGTTGGCCTTACTTCCGCTCAGGTTGGTCGTCCACATGGCCGCAATAAAACCAATGGTTCCCCAAACCCTGATGGGCGGAAATACTTTTACCACATCATGACCTTCCCGTTTCAGTATCGTATAAGAAATAGAATTTGAAAGCGAGATCGTTGGCATATAACACAGCATAGCTCCGAGTATCACATAATAGAGAGTGTCCGCGTCATGTACTTGCGTTACATAAAATAAAAAGCCCCCATACAAAATATGGAGAACGCCATATAATTTTTCTGCATTGACCCACCTGTCTGCGATGATCCCCGTCAGCGCCGGCATGATAATAGATGCAATAGCCAGGGTTGAAAAAATAGCGCCAAACTGGGCGCCGGTACCCAAACCATTGGAGAAAAAGTAGGTCCCGATCGTAATGAGCCATGCTCCCCATACATAAAACTGCAAAAAGCTGAGTACCGTAAGCCTTAGTTTAGTATTCATTAGCCGTTATTTTATAGTAAAGCAATCAACAGGGAAGATAAGGATTTTGATCTATCAAATCACATGGTTCAAAGCTGTTTGGCTAAAGCCTCCCTGGTTTTAATACACCCTATTCCACGGGTTAAAACCCGTGGCAATTAATTCCATCTGCAGATGAGATTTGGTCTAAACAAATAACCGATCATGCCATCTACTGAGCAAAGTAGTTTGGCTAAAGCCGACCATTCATGTCCTCTTTACCACCGGTTAAAACCCGTGGCAATTGATTCCATCTTCAGATAAGATCTTGTCTAATCAAAACAAACTATCATCCCCTCTTTACTAAACCTGGAGCCATTGGATGATCAATTGCCCGGGCATTCAGGCCCGGGATGAGAACGGATCATTCATAGGGGCTTTAGCCTAATATGTGCAAACCAAAATTCCCCATCCCGGCGTAACTTTGCCATCACTATGATCGCTACACCCGATATCTCCCCCGCCCTCCGGCAAATAGCCGATAAAGTAAAAACCGGCCAGCGCATCACCGACGAAGAAGGGCTTCTTCTTTTTGAAAAAGCCAGCCTCGGGTTCGTGGGCAGTCTGGCCAACGAGATAAGGATCAAAAAGAACGGTGACAAGGTTTTCTTCAACCGCAATTTTCATATTGAACCCACTAATGTCTGTGTGTTCAGTTGTAATTTTTGTGCTTACAGTAAACTCTATGCACAGCGGGAAGAAGGCTGGGAACTGAGCATTGAACAAATGCTCCACCTTGTAAAAAAATACGATGGCAAACCGATTACCGAAGTACATATCGTGGGAGGTGTTCACCCGAAAATGAACCTGCAGTTCTTTGCCGACCTGCTGAAAGCGATCAAAGCGCATCGCCCTGACCTGCATATCAAAGCCTTTACGGCAGTAGAATATGACTATATGTTCCGCAAAGCGAAAGTATCGGTGGAAGAAGGTTTGAAATTTTTAATTGAAGCGGGGTTGGATAGCATTCCCGGCGGCGGTGCGGAAATATTTCACCCGGAAATAAGAGAAAAAATATGTGCCGATAAGGTAGATGCGGATGGATGGTTGTTGATCCATGAGACCGCACACAAATTGGGTCTCCATTCCAATGCCACCATGTTATTTGGTCATATCGAAAAATTTGAACACCGGGTGGATCACATGAGAAGGTTGAGAGAATTACAGGACCGCACGGGCGGTTTCAATACCTTCATCCCGCTCAAGTTCCGCAATAAGGATAATGACATGAGTAATATCCCGGAAAGCAGTATTACGGAAGACATGCGCACCTATGCCATCGCCAGGATCTATCTCGATAATTTCCCGCACCTGAAAGCCTACTGGCCAATGTTGGGAAGACAAAATGCACAATTGTCACTTTCATTCGGCGTAGATGATATCGATGGCACGATCGATGATACGACGAAGATTTACAGTATGGCGGGCTCCGAAGAGCAAACCCCTTCGATGACCACGGAAGAGCTCGTAACACTTATCAAGCAGGCCAAACGAATACCGGTAGAAAGGGACACCCTGTACAATGAGATCAGGAATTACGGTGATGAAAACGCAAAAGAGTTGGACACAAACCCGCTGTTAAATTAATTTTAACAGGGTGGTTTTCGCCTTCCGGAAGAAAAATGGCTATCTTAACTCAAATAGTTCTCCCATGAACTTCCGCCAACAACTGACAGCAACCTGTTTATTCAGCATCTTATGTGCAAATGCCGGTCTGGCACAGATCAAGCGATTGACCTTACGCAGCGATTTCCCCGCAAAAACTGTTATGGTATCGAATATGAACCAGGAGCTGGGTAAAAAATCTCCTTTCCTTGTTGCCGCAGCGGTGGAAGAAAATGGGAACCAGAGAGAATATCGTTCCCTGTTACAGTTCAACTATGAATACCTCCCTTCGATAGTCATGACGGATCCTCATATGATCTCGACAGCGGAACTAGTATTATACCCGACCAATGCCGACTTCCTGGCAAACAAATATGACGAGCCTGGTAAACTTGTTGTTAAACGTATCATTGAGAACTGGTATGATTCTGTCACCGCCTGGGATAATCAACCCATGGTGGATTCGGTGGGAGTTTCTAAACTAAAAGTAAAGATCCACCGGAAAGAACCCGAGATCAGGATCGATGTTACCAGCATGGTGAAGGATATGATCGTGTACGGCAATAAAGGCTTTATGATCTGCCAGAACAATAAATTTGTAACCAATACACTTACCGGCCTTTCCTTTGCTTCCTCCCTGAATACGGACACATTGCGCCGGCCATTACTGGTCATCACTTATTCTGATGGCAGGAATTTTTCCGACTTACAACAAATGCAATGGGACCAAAGACAAAATAGACCTGTCTCAACACCAATTTACACCCCACCTCCGCGGTCATCAGGCGGCAGTGGTTCAAATAAATCGGAGTAAGGATCACATCATTGGTCCTTCTATCTCTTCTTTTTTATCTTCTGATTCGGGCGTTGGTTTATTGCTGGTACCATCAGTATCTTCCGATACATCCTTCACGGTCTCCCTGTCTATTTGAACAGTACCTGTATTGAATGTTTCAGCGGGTTGATCGTTCGCATGTACTGCCTCTTCTTTTATTTCATGTGCCTTGTGCGTAATTTTCCTGATCGCACTGCTTACCTTGGTTTTCACTGATCCTGCAGCTTTATTTACAGCCTTTTTTGTTTCAGGAGATGTTGCTTTTGAAACGGCTGCTTTAACAGCGGTCTTTACCCGGTTCACTGTTTTTTTAGCAGCTGCCCTGGTTTGGGGCGATGTTACCTTTTCCCTGACTTTCCCTGCCACTGCCTTCACTTTAGCTATAGCTTTCCTCGCTGTTGCTTTGTTTTTGGATGAAGTGATTTTCTTTACTGCGGCCTTAATGCTTTGCTTAGCTTTTACTACAGCCTTTTTTACAACTTGTTTCGACTTTTTAACTACTGCTTTTTTCTTTGCAGTTGCTTTTTTCACAGGAACTGACTTTTTCTTTTTAGCTACTGATTTTTTGGAAGCAGCTTTTTTACGGGCAACCGGCCTGGTTTTCTTAACCGCAGTCTTTTTTGCACCTGTTTTCTTTTTTGTAGCCATGATTTTTTATTTTAGAGAGTTTATTGTAGCGGGCGTTAAAATTACCCTTAATTCATTTCAAATATCAAGCCACCCGGTTATTTTTTAATAATCTCCCGTGTTTACCCGAACGGGCATTCATTTATCTTTGCCGTATGGGAGAAGACCTGCAACTCGCAACCGGCAGCAAGGCCGAACAATATGAATCGCTGATCCCGCAAATAAAGGCATTGCTGGACGGTGAACCCAACCTTGTAGCCAATATGGCCAATACAGTAGCCGCATTAAAGGAACAGTTTGGATGGTTTTGGGTAGGATTTTATGTTGTTCAGCCCGCCGCCGTTAAAACCATGGAAGGTGAACAGGAAGAGCTGGTGCTGGCTCCTTTCCAGGGACCTGTGGCCTGTACCCGGATAAAAAAAGGAAGAGGTGTTTGTGGCAGCAGCTGGGTCCAGGGTAAAACACTGATCGTACCCGATGTAGAAAAATTTCCCGGGCATATCGCCTGTAGCAGCCTGTCAAAGTCGGAGATCGTAGTACCTGTGATCCGGAATAATGAAGTAGTGGCGGTGCTGGACGTGGACAGCGATGAATACGACCAGTTCGACCGCACCGATCAGCAATGGCTTGAAGCCATCGTTGAATTGCTTTCATTCTAAATCCGCTTATATGCGATACAGCTATCCTCATACCATCGAAAATGGCGCAGGCGAGGTCCTCAGCTTTGCACGCAAGGTTAGTGACGAAAGCGGCGAATGGCTCGAAGGCGATAACCAGGTACAACCCGGCAGCGGACCGCCCATGCATGTGCATTATAAACAGTCCGAAAGCCTGACCGTTCTGAAAGGAAAGATCGGGATACAACGCCTGGGACAGCCACCTGAATATTTTGGGGAAGGCTCCACGGTGATGTTTGAAGCAGGTGATGCACATCGGTTCTGGAATGCTGGTGACGCCCCTCTTGTATGCAGGGGTGTGATCAAACCTGCTCATAATATTGAATACTTCCTGACAGAAATATACAAAAGCGCCAAAGCAAATGGCGGTAAGCCAGGTTCTTTTGATGCGGCCTGGTTGCTGACGAAGTACAGATCTGAATTCGCCATGCTGGCCATCCCCTCTTTTGTAAAGAAGGTTATCTTCCCGGTAACCCTTTTCTTTGGCAAACTGGCCGGCAAGCACCGAAAATTCAAAGATGCACCGGAACCGGTAAAATAATGCTGCAGACCCTATCCATACATGTGACTGGTGACGTGCAGGGTGTGTTTTACCGGCAGAGTACCCGTGAAATGGCGATGGCCATTGGGATCAATGGCCAGGTCCGGAATTTGCCGGATGGCAGTGTTCATATTCTTGCCACCGGTACAAAAGAACAGTTGGATCAGTTGGTGAACTGGTGCCGGGTGGGTCCACCAAAAGCCAGCGTTGCGGGTATCGAAACGGTTGCCATGCCCTTGGAGCATTTCGACCGGTTCCGTATAGAACGCTAATGCGATAATTACTTCAACAAGTTTAGCGTATTACTTCGCATCTTCGGGGTAACCCTTTGAAAGTTCACCGCATCAGTTTACTTTAGTGAACAAATCGGGCAAAAAAAACGGTACCGGCACCCATCAATCCTATCAAAAAAGACTAACTGATTCAACCACCTATAAAAAATAAAACATGGCACAAGTAAAATTCTTCGGAATGCTTCTTGACTTCCAATTTGTCAGGGATTGCTACGAAAAAGACTCTTTTAGCAGGTTAATTTTCCAACCTTACACGCAAAATGTAGAAAAATTGCCGGAAGAATATTTCCTGCTCGTCTATGCGTTGGATAACCTGGGTGAAGTGATGGAAAGAAAAGACCTTAATGTAGTGCCGGACGATAGTTATGACGCCCCTCAACGGCTTGAGCTGGGCAATATTGCTATGACACGACTACAGTTGGAACCGTTTATCCAAGAAGACAGAATATCCGGGCTGACGGATCTTTACCTGAGCCCGCGTGAATTTGGAGAATATGTTGCCTATAATGTAAGGGGCACTAATGGAATATCCGGGCAGGTAGCCTCTGTAAGTTTTTCTGCGGGAGCTTCAGGAAATCTAACAAATACCGAGATTGAAATAAAGCCCTCACCTCCTGCGCCTCCTGCACCGTAAGAGGTCATTAGGATTTTAGCAGCTAAGATGTATAAACAGATCACAGACTGGTCCGAAGTGTGGGCATTACTGATCCCCTTCTT
>JANOHQ010000409.1:0-9331 GCA_031406595.1 Chitinophagaceae bacterium | reverse complement strand
AATCCCTGGAAGCTGAGCATATCGGTGAAATCGCCAAGGTTGAACTTGGCTACTTTCTCCGTGTATTCCGCAGATTGTTCCAATCCAGGGTCTGTTACGATTATTTTTTTATAGAAATGGGTTTCATCATCCCAGCGATGGATATCATAAACCGTTTCGCCGATCTTTTTTTGTTCATTATGACCCAGGTGGTCTTCTGCATAATGGACATTCAGGTAGTCGATCACAAATAATCCACCCGGTTGCAAACTTTTAGCGATCGTACGGATGGCATCATCATGTTCTCTCCTCGTTTTGAAATAACCAAAACTGGTAAAGAAGTTAAAAGCATAATGAAAATAATTTCCCCAGCAAGGGAGCCGCATATCGTGTACAAAAAAATCGAGATTGTCTTTTTCAAATTGTTTGGCGTATTCGATACTCCCTGGAGAAATATCAATACCGGTGACATTGTATCCCAGCGAAGCCAATATCTTGCTGTGCCGGCCCTTACCACAGGCTACATCCAGCATCCGGCTGCCCGTCGGCGGCTGCAGGTGATCGACCAGTTTTTTTATAAAAGCCTGCGCTTCCGTCTCATCCCTGTCAAAATAGAGCTTGTGATAAAGCGGGGAATTGAACCAGTCCTTGTACCATGACGTTGAGGGCATACACAAATATACCAATGGAACGGGGAGAATAGTGGCTTAATATGTCAGCCATTTTTTCCCAGGTTTAGGTGGGACAGAAGTCCAGCTCTTTGACTCCATACTTGTCAATATATCCCAGTTTGTACCGGTCTTTTTAAGAATTATTATTTCGGAGTAATCTTTATTATTTTTTTTCATAGCCATTTGATCGACCTGTACAAAGGCAATATTATAGGTGCTGAAAATGACAGTACTCAGGAAAAGGATATTTTGTTTACCCGGTTTTCGCATGATCCCACGACTCATCCAAACATTCTTATAATTTGGATCCGTGACAGGCATATAGTTGATCAGGCTATCACTGTTTTCACAGGAGACCTGCTGTAGTAAAAAGGCAGTATCTTCTTTTAGTCCCAGTGAATCCAGGTAGGTGATTAATGGTAAACGATAGATAACCGGGTTTACGCAGACATTCATGACGCCGATCATGCTATCCTGAAGATCGACGGATCTTCTTTTCCGATCACGTTCAAACTCTAGCCTAATGTCGCCATCCACATCCAATGTTCCCAGGCGCTGCCTGATTTCGTTAAATAAAAGAATTCCATTGTTTTTGGGTAAATGAATGATCGCCCGGTAGATATCCGCCCGATCTTCTTTTGTATACACCTGCGCTATTGTTTGCGTAACAACAAGAACAAGTGGAATAAATAATAACCTGTTCAGCATCACTTCAAAATTACCTGTAATAATGCTTAAAATGAGTTAATTCTAGTGCACCTGAAAAACGTATTTTTGCCCCCTTAATTGAAAAACAGTGGCATTAATCAAGAGTATTTCGGGTATCAGGGGAACGATCGGCGGCAAGCCCGGGGACAACCTCACACCAGTTGATATTGTGAAGTTTACAGCGGCATTCGGCACTATTATTTCCGCGAAAAAGGATCCTTCGTCTGGCTCAGCACCTGCTATCGTTGTTGGCCGTGACGGACGGATCAGCGGGGCGATGGTACAGAACCTGGTTGTGAACACACTCAGCGGTATGGGTATCGATGTAATTGATCTTGGTTTATCCACCACACCCACCGTGGAAGTGGCGGTAAAGATGGAAAAAGCGGACGGCGGTATCATCCTTACAGCCAGTCATAACCCCAAAGAATGGAACGCCCTTAAATTGCTGAATAACGAAGGCGAATTCATTTCTGCCGAAACGGGTGCTAAGGTGCTGGAACTTGCTGCCAACGAAAATTTCTCTTTTGCTGCGGTTGATAAACTGGGAACGATCAGGGCAGATGACAGTTACATGCAGAAACATATCAACGCCATTCTGAAATATCCGTTGGTGAATGCGAAAGCTATTGCGAAACAGGATTTCAGGATCGTAGTAGATGCGATCAACTCGACCGGTGCTACTTATGTACCGGCTTTATTGCAAGCGCTGGGGGTGAACGACATTATTGTTCTCAATGGTGAAGTGAATGGTCGTTTTGCACATAACCCTGAACCGCTGCCCGAGCATTTATCAGGATTGAGCAGTGAAGTGGTCAAACAAAATGCGCATTTGGGTATCGCGGTAGATCCCGATGTAGACCGGCTTTGTTTTGTGAATGAAGATGGAAGTCTTTTTGGTGAAGAGTATACACTTGTGGCCATTGCCGATTATGTATTGGGCAAAAGAAAAGGGAACACCGTCAGCAATATGAGCAGCACCAAAGCGCTCAAAGAGATCACGATCAAACATGGCGGCGAATATTTTCCTTCGGCGGTGGGTGAGGTGAACGTGGTGAAAAAAATGAAAGAAGTGAATGCAGTGATCGGCGGAGAAGGCAATGGCGGTATCATCGTCCCGGATTTTCATTATGGCCGTGATGCGCTGATCGGGATCGGTTTGTTCTTAAGCCATTTGGCCTGTCATAAGAAAAGTATTAAATCATTGCGTAACCAGTATCCTGATTATTTCATTTCGAAGAACAAGATCGAACTGGAGAATGGCATTGATGTACCAGCCATTTTTGAAAAGATAAAGAAGAAGTACAAAAAGAACCCGGTTAATACAGAAGATGGTTTAAAGATCGAGTTTGATAACGATTGGGTGCATCTCCGCACTTCCAATACTGAACCGATCATCCGCATCTATGCAGAAAGTGATTTTGAAACAAAGGCGGGGAATATTGCGATGCAGTTGATGCGGGATATCAAAGAATTTACTGCGCCGGTGCCTGAAGCCTGAGTCGGCAAGACATTTGTTTAAATCTGAACCACATAGTAGCAGTAGTCACATAGTTTTTCACATAGCTACGTGTATTCTATTGTGAAACTATATCTAATTTGGTTTAATATATTCTGAATGTGATTGGCCAATCGTTAATCGTGACCACGCTTTTGTCTGAATTTTATTGCTCTGGACTTGTTACTTATCTTTGCGAAAATTTTCCCGCTAACGGCTAAAAGCCCCCAGCTCACAGCCCGAAGCCCATAGCCAGAATTTAAAACTTTTATGACCCGCATCTACTTCGATAACGCCGCCACTACCGCACTCGACAAAGAAGTGCTGGATGCGATGTTGCCCTATATGACCACCCAGTTTGGTAATCCTTCGTCTATTTATTCATATGGCAGAGAATCAAGGCTCGCTATAGAGTCTGCCCGGAAATCCGTCGCCAAATTGCTGAATGCGCATCCAGGTGAGATATTTTTCACCAGCGGTGGAACCGAAAGTAACAACACGGCTATTTTATCCGCCATCCGTGATCTTGGTTGCAAACATCTTATTTCATCCCCGATCGAACACCATGCAGTATTGCATACGGTAGAACATTATGGTGGCGGGGATAGTGTGACCCATAGTTTTGTAAAACTATTTCCCACAGGACATGTAGACATGGCAGACCTCGAAGAGCAATTGGCTGAGCACGAGGAACGTTGTCTTGTTACCCTGATGCATGCCAACAACGAGATCGGTAATATCCTCGATATCGATGCAGTGGGAACACTATGCAAAAAGTATAATGCTATTTTTCATTCCGACTGTGTACAAACTGTCGGACATTACCCGCTCGACCTGCGTAAAACACCCGTGCATTTTATTTCCGGGGCCGGTCATAAATTTCATGGACCGAAAGGGGTGGGGATATTGTATATCAATGATAATATCAAGATCAAACCTTTTATTTTCGGGGGTGGGCAGGAGCGGAATATGCGGGCTGGTACAGAAAATCTGTATGGTATCGTTGGTTTTGCGAGAGCGCTGGAATTGGCGATGTCGAATTGCGAAAAGGACAGTCAATATATTCAATCGCTGAAGACCTATATGATCAGTGAGCTGCGTAAGCATATCAAAGGTGTACAATTCAACGGCGACCAGGAAGGCAAGTGTTTATATACGGTATTAAGCGCCGCGTTTCCCAAAACGGAAAAATCAGAAATGATCCTGTTCAATCTCGATATCAATCATATCTGCGTCTCGGGTGGAAGCGCCTGCAGCAGCGGTGCCGATGTGGGCAGCCATGTGATCCGGGCTATTAATAATAATCCCAATTTAGTAACGGTACGTTTCTCATTTAGTAAACATAATACGAAGGAGGAAGTGGATGCGGTGGTGGGGAAGTTGAAAGAACTGATTTAATAGAGTCCGGAGTCGGGAGACGGGAGTCGGCAGGTAAAGCCTTTGGATAATTTGGCTTTCGATACATAGCGAGATTCGTTACGATGCTCAATTCAAAGTTTGTTTCTTAATGAACTGGTCATTAAAAGGATCTCTTCGCATAGCTTATATATTCTTTCGAAATCCTCCTCCTTTATAATTTTCCTTCTTTGCGCAAGGAAAATGCATCCTACTACTTCAATATTGGAACGTATTGCATAGCCCAGGAATCTTCTGAATTCAGGATTGGATTGACCCGTTGATCCTTCAGCTATATTTAGGGAAACAGAATCTGCCGCTCGTTTGATCTGCGATGTCAATATGAATAGCTCATCCTTAAGGAAACTTTTAGCTGTCATATTTACTATATCAGACAGGTCAACAGCTTTTTGCCATATCACCAGATTCTCGAATTTGAATGCCATAGAAGAATATTTGAAGCAAAGTAGCCTTGAAAATCAATCAGGCAATGATGTTTTAAACATGGAAATCTGTTTTTTTCCTCAATTTTCTCCGGGTAAACGCTCGGCTCCGGACTTCCGTCTCCGGACTTGCATAAAATAAATTTGGCAGTCTACGAAATATTCGTAGCTTTACGAAAACTTCGTAGAAATGGAAAAATTAACCCACGTTGAAGAAGAAGCTATGCAGGCCGTATGGCGTACCGGTGAAGGCAATGTAAAAGCCTTTATGGACACGATGGATGAACCGGCTCCGTATACTACCATCGCTTCCGTGATCAAGAACCTCGAGAAAAAAGGATACCTCTCCAGCCGGCTGGTAGGGAATGCCTATCTCTATAAACCCGTCGTCACGGAGGAGGAATACAAGAAGAAATTCATGGGAAGCGTGGTGAAAGAATATTTTGATAACTCCTATAAAGAGCTGGTGAATTTCTTCGTGGAGCAAAAGAAGTTATCGGCCAAAGAACTGAAAGAGATCATCACCATGATCGAAAAAGGAAATAGTTAACCCTACAAATCGCCTCTATGCCATTTCTTTTTATATATCTCCTGAAACTCTCGGTAAGCCTTACCGTTGTATTCATTTTTTATCATTTCGTGTTACGTAAGCTTACTTTTTATAACTGGAACCGGTATTACCTGCTCAGCTACTCACTGCTGTCTTTCTTTATTGCCTTTATCGACATCACACCGGTATTGGAAAGCAATGAGTGGTCGCAGAACAGTATGGTACAATGGGTGCCTGTACTACAAAGTGCTCCCGTTGGAACGGAAGTGGTGGTCTCATCCAGTTCATTCAACACCTGGCAATGGATAAGCCTGGTCATTGCTGCGGGAATGGGGATTATGCTCATCCGCCTGCTCGTACAACTGATCTCGTTTCACCGCATGATCCGGAAGGCCCGGGCTGTTGCGATGGGAGTGATACCCGGCAGCAATATGAAATTATACCAGGTAGATGAGGATATCATTCCTTTCTCTTTTGGTAATTCTATTTTTATTAATCATCACCTGCATACTAAAGAAGAATTGCGGGAGATCGTATGGCACGAGTTCATACATGTCAAACAAAAACACAGCCTGGATATCATCGCCGGGGAGATACTCTGTTTGCTGAACTGGTACAACCCTTTTGCCTGGTTATTGCGGCGTTCGATCCGGGAGAACCTTGAGTTCATCGCAGATGACAAAGTGCTGGGCAACGGTGTGGATCGCAAAGAATACCAGTACCTGCTCCTAAAAGTGATCGGCAATAAACATTTTAGTATAGCCCCTAAGTTTAATTTCTCTTCATTAAAAAAACGTATAGCCATGATGAACAAAATGAAAAGTGCAGGAGTACACATTGTGAAATTCCTGTTTATACTGCCATTGATCGCAGTATTGCTGGTCGCTTTCCGGAATAAATGGGAGTCACCAGCTGAAAAAGATCCCGTTGAGAAAAAAGTATCGGTCGCGGGTCTCGTGGTAGATGCTGCTACACATGAACCGGTTGCGGGTGCGACCATTATTTCCAGGCAACTGAACATCCTTGTTCAAACTGACGCAAAGGGATATTACAAATTCGATCTGCCCTTTGAAAACCGCGACCTTGAATTTAGTTTAGTGATCGAAAAAAAAGGATATACACCCATGCAGCAGCAAGAGCATTGGGGTAATTTCTATGTTGATGCGATCTACCAGACCTATGGAAAGACAATCGAATTTTTCGCACTGGGTAAAGAGGGTGCAGGTAATGGATTTTCTACCATCGCCGGAAACCCAACAAATGCAGAAGGACTCAGTTACGAGAATGTGCTGAAATGGTTCCCTTTTGTAAAAGCACAGGTAAGAGCGGCCTCTTATATTGGTATCGATACGGTGCCGTATATAATGAACCCCAACAGTAAAGGTTATTTCATCGAGGTGATCGGTGTAAATGGCGAATGCACGGTGGTGGTAAAGGACAAGAAAGGAAAAGAAATAGAAAGAGTGATGCTCAATCAATGGAAGGAGCAGAAAAAATTTGAAGAGCAGTATGGAGAAATATTGGCTCCGCCTCCCCAGCCGCCCACACCACCCGCAAATGCCATGGCTCCTGTTGCTGTCGCAGGTACAGAACTGCCGGTTGCACCTGTTCCTCCTGCTGTGATAGCGCCTTTCCCCCCCAACCTGCTGGAATGTCCTGTTGCCGATATGGCACCGCCGCCTGTAACCGCAGCAGCTATGAATTATAATAACCTGGGCAGGGTCAGCAGTGAATGGGAGATCACCGATAAAAAAGCGGAGATCAAATTAAAAGATGGAACGGTTGAAAAATATAACCTTACTGATCTTAAAGAAAAAGCAGCCTTTGAAAAGAAGTATGGTAAGATTTATCATATCAACACGAATGTAAATGCCAACGTAGCCACCACGGTTAATACCAATGTCAACAGTAATGTCAATGCCAATGTTAATACAGTTATCACCATACCTCCTTACAAGGTAGCTACGGGAAGCAACCTGACTACTTCGGTAGCCCCCGTTGCCATTGCGGGTAACGGTTTCTCTGCTGTTTCTTCTACAACGCCTTTGCCAGCCGGTTCGGCCATTACTATGATCGATCCTTACGGCTATGTGATCACTGGAAATGAGGATATTGTTATCAGGATCACGAAGAGCACCACCCGCGAGGAACTGGAGAAATTCAAGACCCAGATGAAAGCGAAGGGAGTGGAACTTGACTTCGATGAGATCGAATACAATGACAAGGGTATATTGGTCAGCATTAACGGTACCATGAAATCAGGCGACAGCCGCAGTAATTTTGTGGCCACGGATTTTGAGTCGGTGGTTCTGGCGATGGTTAAAAAAGGACAAAAAACTTATTTCAAAGTGAGTACAAAAGATCGGGAAGTAATATAACCGGGCAACCGCAATAAACTAATACGCAAGAATGGCCCAGGCCATTCTTTTTTTACAGGTAATACCAGGGATTCCGCTTGGCTGCACGGATATAACCCCGCATATCCCGCCAGAAAGCCAGTACCAAGTATATAATAATGGGAGATCCCATTGTCAGGATAGAGGTATACATGAAATATTGCCGGATCTTGCTGGTAGAGATACCCATCCGGTTGCCGAGGGCCGAACAAACGCCAAAGGCATTCCATTCCATAAAGCTTTTGAATTTGTTCATGAACCTAAGATAACGTTTTTCCCTGAACAGTAAAACCAGTGTGGGTAACAGGCACTTACTGGCTGATCACAATCCTCTCACTACCCAAAAGAGTACTCCCATCTTTTTCAAAAACAAGATAGTAGATTCCGGAGGCCAGTTTTTTTCCCGGTATCCGGATCATAGCGCTACCATTGCGGGCGTTGAAAATGGTCCTGAATACCATGGCTGATGAACCGTTTCGGAGAACAGCAGTATAAAGACCCTGGGGAATATTCTCAATAGTCAGCGTACTACCAGGTTGAACAATCGTCGGGTATACTTTAAAAGCCCTTTCACCGGTTACGAACTCCAATGGAATCACCTGGCTGAATACGAATGCTCTTGCAACCGTTTCGATTTGCAGGCGATAATAGAACCTGCCTTTATCCGGGTGATCCAAAAAGTACCCGGAATTATTTCCGTTAAACATATAACTATGGATAGGAGAAAAAGAAACAGCATCGGCAGAACGCTGCAATTGAATCCTTGTTCCATTCGCAACGCCGCTGAGGTCCCAGCTCAGGATCGCATCACTATAATGCGTATTGCCATGGAAGCTGCTGACCATAGAACTGGCGAGCGCCTGGTTCGTGCCATAAAAAGTATTGATAGAGATCAGGTCAAGTCCGCCACCCCCGGCTTCGGTAGTGCCGGTGGGGTATATGGCGGCATCGCCGGTATTTAATAATTGCGCAGAACTGGGGTTGGCAATACCATCCGGGCCGATCAAACTGTACCCGTAAATGATCTGGTTGGCGGCAACCCCGAGGTCGGTCAGCGAAAAAAATACACCCCCGAGTTCCTGGTTCACATTGGAGGAGACCCGCAGGTAGGGGTCTGCAGCATCTTTTCTCAGCACATAAGCGGCCAGCTGCTTGTTGCCGTTCGCAATACTGGGATGTCCCCAGCTTCCATTGTTGGATCCGTTGCCGGCAACACAGATTTTTACCGCACCAAATGAAGTGGGATCATTGCTTCCATTCTTGCTTAAAATGGCAGCGATACGGAACCCGTCATGCGCATTGTTATTTCCCCGCTCGCAAAGGATGAATCCCATATCGGCGGGAAGCGCAGAAGAGATACCGGTTGTAAAAATAATATCCACTCTTTCTATGTTATTGTTGTTGCCATCACCATTGGCGGCATTGGTGAAAATATTATCTGTGCCGTGGTTCAATACATTATTGTTCAGGAAGGTGGCCATATCATCATTGTAAGGAGCTTTGAAATCCAGTTGACGCGAGGGCGATGAGACACAGGAAGTAGCGGATGCGAAGGTGGTCTCGCTGTAAAGGATATTCCTGTTCCCGGTCACAACTGCGTTATCCACTCTTCTCAGTTTTACCAATACACCGGGAGTACCTGCCACTAAGTATGTCTTGGAATTAGCTGTAAAACTTGCAAGCTTCAGTTG
>JANOHQ010000406.1:0-5702 GCA_031406595.1 Chitinophagaceae bacterium | reverse complement strand
TCTGTTGTCAGTTCACGGGGTGCGGGTACCGGCTGCATTTGTTGCTGGTCGGTCCACATTGGTGTATTTGGCGGTGCGATGGGTGAGGGGGCAATGATCTCTGTACCTTCCTGCATATTCAACGGGTGACTAACCCGACCGGTATGCATAATCTGTATAAAGATCTTTCCACCCTTTGCATGTACGGCATCCGTCACTTTTTTCCAGGCCTGTACCTGTGCATCGCTGAAGATACCGGGAATGCGGGAATAGCCCAGTCCATTGGGTGAAGGCGATGTGCCTTCGGTTATCAGCAAACCGGCGCCGGCACGGTCGGAATAATATTTTGCCACCAGTTCAGTGGGGAGGTTACCTATGGCACGGCTGCGGGTCATTGGTGCCATTACTACCCGGTTGTTGAGTTCAAGATTACCGAGAGTATAGGGGCTGAAGAGTTGGTTGAGTTCCTGGCTCATGAGTTTGATTTTTATGATTTAAGTTGATGATTGAGCCAATATCAACAGGCGGGAAACAGAAAGGTTGGTGTTTAAACATTATTTTTCCGGAAATCGAAAGGTGATACCCCGGCTTCAAAGAAAGTGTCGGGGGCAGGTGATAATATTATAGGAAATATCTGAGAAAGCTGGATGGGTGATGATAGTAATTTATCCTGCTTTCAACTGGTGCTCAATTCCATTACATCTTCCTTCCGGTGCTTTATTACAAACCAACCTGTAATAACAATCGAAAGAATAAAGTAGGCACCCAGTATATATTTCACCGTAGTAAGATAAGAAGTGGCTCCAAACCAGTCATCCTGCATAAATAAGAACGAGAGCCCCATCCCGCTCCTTACCGCCTCCCAAAAAATCGCCCAGGGATTCCGGTCCATCAGTTCGGTGAGCGAATACACGGTCAGGAAAACAAAACCGCCATACCAGAAAATATAGGATACATCCAGGCTATTGATCAATGCGATATTCCCAAAGAAATAGCTGACAAAGAAAAGGATCATCATCAGTTGCACCCAACTCCAGATATTCAGGGCAGTAGAGGAACGGGTATCGTATTTTTCAAAATTGTAAACGTCTTCTATTTTATAGACGGGATATTTTTCCGCAACATCCGCAGGACGATAGCCTGTGGGCTTGAACCAGAGGGTGAATTTGTCTTTCCAGTTACTGGTACGCCAGGCATCTTTGAACATCAGCCAGAGATGCTGGAAATTGATCCGGATAGGATTCCAGGTCCGCACCGGTCTTGTAATACCATATACAGGCGGTGCTTCTGCTAATTCTTTTTGATAGGTACCAAATAATTTATCCCAGAAAATAAAGATCTGACCCAGGTTCTTATCGAGGTACTCTTTATTAATAGCATGATGCACCCGGTGATGCGAAGGAGTGACGATGATATGTTCCAGCACCCCCATTTTATTGATATGCTGGGTATGGTACCAGAATTGCGCAAATAAATGCAGCGGTCCTACGGTAGCGATCACTACTTCAGGTACACCGAGCAATGCGGCCGGTATCAGCAGGAACGTAAAGGGATTGACGAACATGGAAACACTCTGGCGCAATGCACAGGCGAGGTTAAACTCTTCACTGCTGTGATGGATGATATGCAGGTTCCAGAAAATATTTATATGATGACTCCATCTGTGCACCCAGTAACCCGCAAAATCGATACAGATAAAAGCGATAAGATAAACCAGCCAGGTGGCTTCTATATGTACGAGAGCGATCTGTTTTACCAGCCAGGAGTAGGCGATAATTGCTATACTCAGACCCAGCACATCTTTCACCACATTGGTCACCCCGCTACTCAGGCTGGAGATCATATCCATATTCCTTACCGTATCCTTTTTTTTCCACCATCCATACCATTTCTCAAAAAGTACCAGTCCGAGGAAGGCAGGCATAGCAATCAGTAGTATCTTTCCGTAAGTTTCCATTGCAAACAATATGTCTACGAATCTACAAAAACCGCCCATGCCAAAACTCATTTTCTTGGCCCTGCTGATTTCTTTAACAATGATGAGCCCGTTGGTGACAATTGGGCAGGTTACGACAGGGGCTCAAAAAATCGCCGCTTTTAAAAAGCAACAGCAGCTATTACAGCGGTCACCCTATAAAAACCTGTCGTGGCGGCTAACAGGTCCCGATACCCGCAGCGGCCGGAGTACAGATGTGGCGGGAGTTACCGGTGATCCCAATATCATTTATGCGGCTTTTGCTACCGGTGGTCTATGGAAAACGGAAGACGGGGGAAATACATGGAAACCATTATTTGATAAAGAGGCCACTCAATCCATCGGTAATATTGCCCTGGCTCCCTCCAATAAGAATATATTATATGTGGGTACCGGGGAAGCCAATATTTTCCGGGCTTCACTGCCGGGTATGGGTATGTACCGCTCGGCTGATGCAGGAAAAACCTTTCAGCATATCGGGCTGGAGAATACGGGCACGATCGCCAGGATCATTGTTCATCCCACCAACCCCGATCTCTTGTATGTAGCAGCCAGCGGTAATGAATGGACGTATAATAAGGACCGGGGTGTGTATCAAAGTGCCGATGGCGGCAAGTCATGGAAGAAAATACTTTACCAGGATGAGAAGAATGGTTGTATCGATCTCGTGATGGACCCATCCGATCCGAATACATTATACGCTTCGATGTGGAACCGCATCCGTCGTCGCTGGAGTGATCCTGTTCCGGAAGATGGCGATCATTTGTATAAGACCATTGATGGCGGCAAAACCTGGAAGATAATGGATAAAGGATTGCCTGATACAAAATTGACGGGGCGGGTGGGCATTGCCGTTTCGCATTCCAATCCTGATGTTTTATATGCCTTTGTGGACGATCACAGCAAAAAAAGAGATCCGCGGCCGGATGAAACGGACAGCTATGAAAGAAAAGTACAGAAAGTAGTGGTCGGCGGCGCCGTGTACCGGAGTAATAATAAAGGCGGGAGCTGGGAGAAAATGGGCGAGATACATGATTTTTTCCGACCCTTTTCTGGTACCTATGGATGGGTATTCGGACAGGTAAGAGTGAACCCTAAAAATGAAAATGAAGTATACGCACTGGGCGTTACAAGAGCCAGGTCTTATAATGGAGGCAAAACATGGGAACAGGTAGAAGACACTTTACCCGGCAGCGACTGGATACATGGCGATAATCATGCGCTGTGGTTTGATGAAAATGATCCAAACAGGATGATCCTGGGAAATGATGGGGGAGTAAGCGTTACGATGGACGGAGGTAAGATCTGGAAGAATTTTTTTGACAAGATCCCTACTACGCAATTCTATACTGTTACCTACGATATGCAAAAGCCTTTCAATATTTTTGGTTCGATACAGGATGAGGGTACATTCAGCGGAAACAGCAACAACATATTTGGCAAGCCACAGGATACAACCCTGCGGCGCTGGAACTATGCACCTGGTGGCGAAGGCACGCAGATACAGGTGGACCCGGATGATCATAATATTGTTTATTCCAGCAGCTTTTATGGAAGGCTGATGAAAAGCGATATGAGCAAACCCGATAGTATCCGGAATAAACGCATTAAGCAGTTTGATGTGGGGCGTATCGACTCATTGCGTGGAGAATGGTTGGCAGGAACGCTTATGTCTAAAGCTGGTAATAAAACTATCTATCATGGGCTGCAACATTTGTATAAATCAACCAATGGTGGCGACACATGGGAGCGTATCAGCGATGATCTTTCGTATAATAACAAGGCAAAAATGGGAATGTATCCTTACCTGATCTATCACCAGGCGATCACAGCCATTGCAGAGGGAATAAGTCCGAATCTGGTATATGCGGGGACAGATGATGGGAGGGTATGGGGCGTGCTAACACATAAGGAATTTGGCAACTGGTCGAAAGAGATCACTCAGGGTCTTCCAGCTAACAAACATGTTGCAAAGATCGTGGCATCGCAACATCTTGAATGGCGTGTGTATGTTGTATTGAATGACCGTCGCCAGGATAATCATACTCCTTACCTATATAAGCGTGTCAACAACAACAAATGGGTTTCCATTACCGGCAACCTTCCTGCTTCACCCGTCAATGTTTTGATCGAAGACCCGGAAAAAGAAAATGTGTTGTATTGCGGAACGGATATGGGTGCTTATATAACAAAAGACGGCGGTAAGAACTGGGTCAGTATCAATGGTAATTTACCCGCAGCTGTTTCTGTAAACGATATGTTCATCCACCCCCGTGATAAAAAACTGGTGATCGGGACTTATGGAAGGGGAGTTTATGTGCTGGATGATCTTTCGTTATTAAAATAAGTTATGATAATGCCGGGACGGGTGTTGAGCGGGGGAAAAAACGTTTTTAGCGGTTAAAACCCCTTTTGGGAATGGGATAGTTATTTGAAATTGGGGAATGATACCTGGCAATACTTACCATGTTTTCAACCATGCAAATGGATGGGAAAATCTTTTTGTCGAACCGAAAAACTATGATTTTTTCTTGTCAAAGTTTTCGTTGCATGTTTTACCTGTGGTAAATGTTTATGCCTATTGTTTAATGCCGAATCATTTTCACATGTCGCTAAGAATAAAAAGTTCAAAAGAATTAACTGCGTATTTTGATTGGGTAAATAAGGGAAAAGGCATGCCTGTTCAAATTTTTAGCGATCATTTGCTCATAAAGAAAGTAAGCAAATCCTTTTCGAACCTTTTTAATTCCTATGCACAGGCTTTCAATAAAACTTATGACAGAATGGGCAGCCTGTTTATGCAGAACATGAAAAAGCAGGAGGTACTCAGTGATGAGTACTTTTGTCGTGTGATTCATTATATACACGCAAATCCTGTTCATCACGGGTTTGTAAAAACGATTGATAAATGGCCATATAGTTCGTTTAACTCTTTTCTTGACAATCGACCCGGTTTTTTAGATAGTGAGCATGTTTTCGATATTTTTGGCGGGCGGGATAAATTTATTAAGTATCATGAACGACCGATTGATTTGAAAAGTAAATGGACTGGTACATAATTTTTTTTTGTACAAACTCTTGGGGGGGTCCAAACCCTCCAAGAGTTTGAAAACTATTTATGAAACATATTTTCCATTGTATCGACGCCCACACATGTGGAAATCCTGTAAGGTTGGTAAAACAGGGTGGACCTGAATTACAGGGGGCGAACATGAGCGAAAAACGCCAGCATTTTTTACGGGAGTTCGACTGGATCCGTACCGGACTCATGTTTGAGCCCAGAGGTCATGATATGATGAGCGGAAGTATACTGTACCCGCCACATGATCCGGCCAACGATGTAGCCGTTCTTTTTATCGAGACCAGTGGTTGCCTTCCTATGTGCGGTCACGGTACCATCGGAACTATTACCATCGCCATCGAAGAGGGATTGATCAAACCAAAAATCCCGGGTATCGTCAGAATGGAAACGCCGGCAGGATTAGTGATGATCAATTATAAAGCGGCCGATGGATCTCTCAAAATAGCAAGCGTCAGGCTAACCAACGTCCCCGCCTTTCTCCATTCCACTGACCTGGCTGCTGATTGTCCGGGACTGGGAGAACTTGTGATCGATGTCGCTTACGGCGGAAATTTTTATGCCATCATAGAGGTGCAAAAGAATTTCAAAGGCCTCGAACATTATACCGCCGATAAACTGGTTGCCTGGGCCAGGGAGCTCAGAAAAAATATTAATGCAAAATATGAG
>JANOHQ010000375.1:0-5564 GCA_031406595.1 Chitinophagaceae bacterium | reverse complement strand
ATAAATATTAAAATTTTATCCTGTTTTATAATGTGGGCGTTTTGCATGCTGGGAGAACAGACCTGGGGGATATCATAACGCGTTTTGCTGTAAAGAAAAACGACTGGACGCTTGAAAAGGCCATGAAAGATGCGGATGTTTTTTTAGGATTGAGTGTTGGCAATGTAGTAACACAGGAAATGGTAAAAAGTATGGCGAAGAACCCTATCGTTTTTGCCATGGCCAATCCCGATCCTGAGATCAGTTATGAAGATGCGATCGCTGTGCGAAAAGATATCATCATGGCTACAGGCAGAACCGATTATCCAAACCAGGTAAATAATGTACTGGGCTTCCCGTATATATTCCGCGGGGCATTGGACGTACGGGCCTCGCAGATCAATGAGGCGATGAAACTTGCTGCTGTAAAAGCCCTGGCCGATCTTACCAAAACGCCTGTTCCGGATATCGTGAACATGGCGTACAATGAAAAGAATATGGTCTTTGGCGAGCACTATATCATACCCAAACCGCTTGACCCCCGGCTCCTGACCACGGTGGCACCGGCAGTTGCCAAAGCTGCCATGGAAAGCGGGGTGGCAAAACACCCGATCACCAACTGGGACAACTATGTTACCAGCCTTAACAAACGCCTTGGTCTCGATAACCAGGTCATGCGGGTGATTGGTAACAAAGCCCGTCGCGATCCCAAGCGTATCGTATTTGCAGAAGCAGATAATATTAAGATCCTGAAGGCCGCCCAGATCGTTTTTGATGAAGGTATCGGATACCCCATCCTGCTGGGTGATGAGAACAAGATCAGGGGTATAGCTATGGCCAATGCGATAGACCTGGAAGGTATTCCCATTTTCGATCCGCGCAGTGATGCAATGGAAGAAAGAAGAAATAAGTATGCAGAGATTTTTTTTGCGAAAAGAGGCCGCAAGGGTTTCAATGCCTACGAAGCAAAAAAAGTAATGAAGGACCGCAACTACTATGGTTGCATGATGGTGGAATGCGGCGATGCCGATGCGATGATCTCCGGCCTGGCAAAGAACTACCCCGATACGATCCGTCCCGCCCTTCAAACGATCGGTACGGAAGAAGGAGTAAAGAAGATAGCGGGGATGTACCTGATGCTGACCAAGAAAGGTCCTTTGTTCCTGGCCGATACCACCGTGAATTTTAATCCTACCGCCGAAGAGCTGGCAGAGATCACTCTGATGGTGGCCAGGGAAGTGCGCAATTTCAATATCATCCCCCGTATCGCTATGCTGAGTTATTCCAATTTTGGAAGCAGTAATTCACCTGAAGCAGCACTCGTGGCCAAAGCCCGGAAGATCGTAAAGGAGAAAATGCCTTCGCTGCTGGTTGATGGAGAGATGCAGGCCAGCGTGGCGTTCAATAAAGAATTGATGAAGGAAAATTACCCCTTCAGCGAGCTGGCGGATAAAGAGGTGAACACACTGATCTTCCCTAACCTGGCATCGGGAAATATCGCTTATAATTTATTGAAGGAACTGGAAACGGCCGACGCGGTTGGCCCGATTTTATTGGGACTAAAGAAGCCGGTACATATCCTCCAGCTGGGCAGTTCTGTCAGAAGCATTATAAATATGGCATTGGTAGCAGTGGTGGATGCACAGATCAAAAGCCAGGCTGCCACCGATGAGATCGTAAAAAAATCAAGATGGTGGAAACGTTTCCGCAAAGTGAGCAAAGACCTCTAAAAAGTTTATGGTTTATGGTTTATGGTTTTTAGTTTATGGTTGAGGTCGCTTAAATTTGAAATTTCCTTTTTGATATCAGGTATCTTTGTGCGCATAAGGTCAACCTGCACTAAAACAACAATAAACCATCCTTCGATAAACTCAGGACAATAAACTATAAACCGGTAGATGACGATATTTAGCGATATAGGCCGTTACCTTTTAATGATCAAAGGCATGTTTTCCAGGCCGGAGAATGCCCGGATGTACTGGAAAGAATTTATTCATCAGTGTACGGAGATCGGCTTTGGTTCACTCGGTATCGTTGCCATCATCTCTGTTTTTATCGGTGCGGTATCCACGATCCAGACAGCCTACCAGCTGGTCAGCCCGCTGATCCCCCCTTCTACTATTGGCCAGATCGTTCGGGATACCGTTATCCTTGAATTTGCACCCACGCTGGTTTGTATCGTACTGGCCGGTGTAGCCGGGAGCCGCATCGCCAGTGAACTGGGCAATATGCGGGTAAGCGAACAGATCGATGCGTTGGAAATAATGGGAATCAATACAAAGACCTATCTCATTCTTCCCAAAATTGTTGCTTCTCTTTTAATGATCCCTATGCTGGTAGCACTGGCCATGGCGCTGGGTATTTGGGGTGGCAGACTGGCCGCAACAGCGAGCGGGATCTTATCGGGAAGTACCTATGACAAAGGGCTGCTGGAATTTTTTGTTCCATTCAATGTCGTTTTTGCCCTGATAAAGGCCTACGTTTTTTCTTTTATTATTTCCAGTATACCTGCCTTCTATGGCTATTATGTAAAAGGCGGAGCATTAGAAATAGGAAGGGCAAGTACCAAAGCAGTGGTGGTGAGTTGTATCCTGATCCTGTTTGCAGATTACGTATTGTCGGCCCTGCTGTTACCTTCAGCACAATAATGTTTTCATGATCGAAGTAAAAAATATAAAAAAGACCTTTGGTGATAAAACGGTGATACAGGATGTCAGTTCCGTAATGAAAGCGGGACAATGCAACCTCATCATCGGTTCCAGCGGCAGTGGAAAGACCGTGCTGATGAAGTGCATGGTGGGTCTTTTTGAGCCGGATGAAGGCCAGGTATTGTACAGTGGTCATAATTTTACGGTGATGAAAGGTCAGGACAAAACAGAGATCAGGAAAGAGATCGGCATGCTGTTCCAGGGCTCTGCCCTCTTCGACAGCCAGACCGTTGAACAGAACGTGATGTTCCCGCTGAGTATGTTTACCAAAGATTCTTACAGGAAGAAACTCGATCGTGTAAACGAAGTATTGGCAAGGGTGAATCTCGTGGAGGCCAATAAAAAATACCCGGCCGAACTGAGCGGTGGTATGAAAAAAAGAGTGGCATTGGCCAGGGCTATTGTGCTAAATCCGAAATATCTTTTTTGCGATGAGCCCAACTCGGGTCTTGATCCGCAAACATCACTCGTAATTGACCGCCTGATCAAAGAGATCACCGAGGAATATAATATCACCACTGTGATCAATACCCATGACATGAACAGTGTAATGGAGATCGGTAATTATATCCTCTACATGTACCAGGGCAACAAGGAATGGGAAGGCACCAACAAAGAGATCATTTTCAGCAAGAATCAGCGGCTGAATGATTTCATCTTCGCCTCCGAGTTCTTACGGGATGCCAAAGACATGCGAATGCTGGAAGAGACCGGCAAGATCTCCAATGACAGAAATATGGAGGAGTTGCTGGATAAAGATGCTCCTATGCTGGTACCACCCCCGGATCAGTCGTAACGATCATTTCCTGCTGTTTTTCCCACACTTTAACAAACGTTTTTTTTCGTACCCGGAACTATGGAATAATAAATGCGGAGTTACCGGCAAAACTTCTGCTATGCGTAAACTCTACCCCTTCATTTTAATCCCGTTTTTTTCTTCCTGCATCACCAACATCCGCTACATCGGTAAGACATTACCCCCAACGAAGGATGTTGAGATCTTTATTACGGAACAATCCATCAAACGTCCTTTTGAGTACATTGGCAAAGGCTACCTGGGTTACTATAAAAACCCGGGCAAGATCCAGAAAGAAGCCGAAAGAATAGCCAGGAAAAAAGGAGCTGATGCCGTGCTGATCACGGATTATTATGTGCCCGATGCCGGAACAAATATAACAACCGTGTACCGGACTGACAGCATGGCTAAATCGGCTGTAACTACGGCCAATACGGTTATCCAGCCGTTAGGATACAACGGCTTCACAATCCTTTTTCTAAAGTACAGCAGGTAGATTATATCCTTAGCGGCATTATCTCAATTACCTTAATTTTGCCATCCCGACCCTTCGATTAACTCAGGGTTATCGGGATTAAACAAACTGGTATATGAGTATTCTGGTCAATAAAAGTTCGAAGGTATTGGTGCAAGGATTCACGGGCACGGAAGGTACATTCCATGCCACCCAAATGATCGAATACGGGACAGATATTGTCGGAGGGGTTACACCCGGCAAAGGCGGAACCACGCACCTTGAAAGGCCTGTTTTTAATACGGTAGCGGATTGTGTAAAGAAAACAGGCGCTGATGTCAGCATCATCTTTGTACCACCGGCCTTTGCTGCTGATGCAGTAATGGAAGCGGCCGAAGCGGGCATCCGCCTGGTGGTTTGCATCACCGAAGGTATCCCGGTGCAGGATATGGTGAAAGTGAAGAATTTCTTACAGGGAAAGAATACAAGACTGATCGGGCCCAATTGCCCCGGTGTTATCACAGCCAGCGAATGCAAAGTAGGTATCATGCCCGGCTTTGTTTTCATCCCCGGCAGGATCGGCATCGTGTCGAAATCAGGCACACTGACCTACGAGGCCGCCGACCAGGTAGCCAAGGCAGGTTTGGGTATTTCCACGGCCGTGGGTATCGGTGGCGACCCGATCATCGGGACCACTACAAAGGAAGCGATAGAATTATTTATGAATGATCCCGAAACTGATGCGATCGTGATGATCGGCGAGATCGGTGGTGGCATGGAAGCAGAAGCAGCCCGCTGGATAAAAGAGAATGGAAACAAAAAACCGGTGGTCGGTTTTATCGCCGGTCAAACGGCCCCTCCCGGTCGCCGTATGGGACATGCCGGTGCTATCGTGGGCGGTGCAGATGATACCGCTGCGGCCAAAATGAAGATCATGAGTGAGTGTGGTATTCATGTGGTCAGCAGTCCTGCTGATATAGGCAAGAAAATGGCGGAAATTTTAGAGAAAAGATAATAGATAAAAACTGATAGTTCTTCAGCCCCGGAATGTCTTTAAAAAGTGAAGCCCCTGAATATTTCAGGGGCTTCACTTTTATCTATTAACTATTATCTTTTATCTTGTATTAACGGGATTCACGGATAAAACGGGCCAACTCATCTTTGCTGCTGCTGAAGGTCAATGCTTCGTTCAACAGGTAATAACGTTCTTTGTCAACGGTCTTGCGGTAAGCAGCCTTCGCTACTTCCAGCCTGTTGCTTTCGAAGGTAAAGAGCAGCATCAGGTCTTTAACTTGCTGAGAGGTGAATTGGTTCTTGCCGAGAACAGTCCTTACCGAAGTAAGCCTGTTATTCTCAAACCATTCCCTGCGCAGTGATATTTTCAGTTGTTCGAATTCACGACCACTCATTACATCGAGGTTATTATAACCGCCATCTTCATGATCATAGTATTCGTCCTCGTCGTTATACCACTCGTCTTCATAGTCCATCCGGCGCTCATCAATCAGTACTTTACCAAAACGGTTCACGGTAATGTCCAGGTGGAATCCTTTTTTCAGGCTGATCATGCTGTTATAGACGATCTCCCTGCGGCCAAAGTCCCTCTTTGTTCTTTTTGCTTCTTTGT
>JANOHQ010000352.1:0-3234 GCA_031406595.1 Chitinophagaceae bacterium | reverse complement strand
GCAGGATCTTGGGCTCGTCCTGTATGGCCCTGAGGTAATTGTAGGTAAATTTTGGTTTTTGATTTTTCTTACCCCGCTTAGTAGTAATAAGGATCACCCCATTAGTAGCCCTTGTTCCATAAATAGCCGTGGCAGATGGTCCTTGCAGAATTTCCATGGATTCTATATCTGTAGGGTTGATACCAGCTAATGGGTTGGCAGAAGCTGTATTCCCGTAGCCTACTGCACTGGGTTGTATTTGTACTCCATCAATTACATATAGGGGCTGCGTGGTTCCGGTCAGTGTACTTACCCCCCTGATATTTACCGATAATCCGCCGCCGGGTTGTCCTGAATTCTGTGTAACATAAACACCGGCTGCCCTTCCCTGCAAGGCCTGGTCCAGCGTGGTATTTACTGTTTTATTAAGCTCTGCGGAACTGAGAGATGTTTGAGCACTGCTTAAATCCGTTTTTTTCATTTTTCCATAGCCGATCACGACAACTTCACCCAAAGAAGTGTTCGAACTTTGGAGCGTAACCTTAAAATCGCTTTTCCCTCCGATTGGAATTTCCTGTGCTTCCATACCAACAAATGAAATCACTAAGGTTTTTGCCCCTGCAACTGCAGTCAGCGAAAACCTTCCACTGGCATCGGTCGTTACGCTGCTGGTAGAACCTTTTACCGTAACAGTTGCGCCTGCAAGAGCTGCACCTTTATCATCCGCTACGATCCCCGTTAATTTTTTAGTTTGTGCGAAAAGGGAAGAGAAGGAGAATACACATACTAGCAGCATGAGTATCCGGAAGAATACATTTTTTCTCATTTGGCAAGTTGTTTAACCAAAAGTAATTTTTTTACAACGCCTGACACTAGTACTATTTTATCAAAATTCAATATTTTTTCCTCCCTCTGCCTACATACCGATTCCAATAAGCGGCCTTTTCATATAGGGTAAGGGATTATAGCAGTACCCTGCATTTATACATTAATAATACTATTTTATCCCGATTTATATAACTTTAGTCTTTAAACGATTTGCATGCAGACAGCCATTATGCGGGAAATAACCCCGCTTACCAGCAGCGATTGCTTTACCATCTTCAGCCGGGTGAAATCTGAATTTGACTTCCCCTTACACAGCCACGAAGAACTGGAACTCAATTTTATTATGAATGCCCAAGGCGCTCAACGGCTGATCGGCGACCATATTGCTGAAATTGATGACCTGGAACTGGTGCTCGTTGGGTCTAACCTCCCCCACGTATGGCAAACACATAAATGCAAAAACAAGGAAATTAAAGAGATCACCATACAGTTTCATAAAGATCTGCTGGATGAAAAATTTTTACGGAAAAACCAGATGAGCTTTATCCGCAGCATGCTGGAACGCTCTGCAAAAGGCATTATCTTCTCCCGGCAAACGATCCAGCAAATTGCTCCCCGCCTTACGATACTATGCCAGAAACAGGGATTTGATTCCGTGCTGGAGTTGTTATCGATCTTACATGATCTTTCTGTTTCCCGTAACATGCATACGTTGTCCGATGCGAGTTTTAGTAATGCGGAACTGTCGTACAACAGCCGCCGCATAGCCCGGGTCATTGAATACATGAATCTTAATTTCCACAAGAACGTAACCTTAACGGAAGTATCCAGGCTGGTCAATATGACCGATGTTTCCTTCAGCCGCTTCTTTAAAACCCGGACCGGCATTACGTTTACGGATAGTTTACTGGAATTGCGACTGGGTCATGCATCACGGCTCTTAATTGATACGACACAGTCCGTAGCCGAAGTAGCTTATAACTGTGGGTTCAATAATATCTCCAACTTCAACCGTCTTTTTAAAAAGAAAAAAAGCTGCACCCCAAAGGGATTCAGGGAAAGCTACAGTTACGGAAACAGGATATTTATTTGATAACAGCCTTTTATTGCATTACTACCTGCCGTGGCCAATTCAGGCTGCAGATAAGATAACAGGCGCCGGCTTTCATTGTATTCAATAAGCCTGGTGTATACCCGGATTTTTTCCGCCAACAAAGTCTCTTGAGATTAAATTGACACAAGACTTAAAAGAGTGTATGGTTTACTGCAGGAGCCTTTGACTTTAAACGACCCCAACCATAAACCATAAACTATCCTTCGATAAACTCAGGATCTATAAACTATTTAATGTCCCTGCACTTTTTGCCTCTAGGGCTATTCGCCGCTTCATAAGGGCTCATCGCACGATGGCAGGCCTGGAATAAAAAACTGGCAACGATCAATAAGAGGAGTAGTCTTGTCTTCATGAGTATCAGATTAGAAAGTGAAATTAATATTCTCCTCCGAAAAACAGGTAAATAAATACGTATGAAATCTCCTATTCTATGCAGGTAGATCATACAAGTAAGAGTTCAGGGGAAATTATCTTAGGAGCCCGGATACTAAAACACTCGGCAAACGACCTCCATTGCAAGTAAATATTATTCTCCTTTTTCAGAAGGGTGTAATGAGTATATACACTTATTTTAACCAACGTATCAGCAGATGGCATTGGCAATACATTCCATTTGACACTGTCACTCACCAGCGAAATGCCCACCCTTGAACAAACTGGTTTTTTCATTGAGCTTTTCACCAGGTCATTGATTTCAGTTTCGGATAGCTTGTCGCCAGATTTGAATCTGCTCATCACGATCTCGGTGGACTGGTTGATCATAGTTTCAATAGCTGTTTTCATTTCAATCACATCGACCTTTTTTGACTGGAGATAGACTTTCAAGAACTCCTGGATGCTATCCGGAACTGATTTTGTATAGACCATCCACACCGGAAGTGAAATAACTCTTACCTGGTGATTTGACCGGGGCTGGTACCGTCTTGCACAATTTGGGGTTGTGAACAAGACAGTAAACAAGCTATTAATAGGCTACACACCAACATAACTTTAAGTTAGTAAAAAGCCCGACCTCTTATGACCGCTTTATTACAAGACCCCATATAAAAGAACATCCCGGCCTGTTGACCGGGATGTAGAACTAATGGGTACACTCTTTATTTGGTTTTTCTAATCATCCCGACCCAGCGGCGTCGGGACCGTCCTTAGCATTTGCTTCGCTGCGCTCGCAATGACGTTTCGTTGCGCCCGCATCGGGTTTAACTACAACCACCCTGGTTACCGCAATTCAAACATTTGTAACAGGTACCGCTGCGCATCATGATATGCCCGCACACATTACAGGCTGGTGCATCACTCTGCATATTCTTCAA
>JANOHQ010000349.1:0-13797 GCA_031406595.1 Chitinophagaceae bacterium | reverse complement strand
TTTTAAATTTCCTTTCGCCACGGATGTCACCACTTTGGCGATACCGCGTACCTGGCCTGTTAAGTTGGAGGCCATCTGGTTTACCGAGTCGGTCAAATCTTTCCATGTACCGGCAACTCCGCGTACTTCGGCTTGTCCTCCAAGCTTTCCTTCTGTACCCACTTCACGTGCCACCCTCGTTACTTCAAACGCAAATGAGTTAAGCTGTTCCACCATCGTATTGATCGTGTTCTTTAACTCGAGCATTTCCCCACGCACGTCCACCGTAATTTTCTTGGACAAGTCACCGTTCGCTACGGCAGTTGTTACGCCGGCGATGTTACGTACCTGGTTGGTAAGGTTACCCGCCATCTGGTTTACGGAGTCGGTCAGATCTTTCCATACACCGGCTACTCCTTTTACTTTTGCCTGGCCTCCGAGTTTACCTTCCGATCCCACTTCTCTTGCCACACGGGTAACTTCCATGGAGAACAGGTTCAGCTGTTTTACCATGTCATTTACTTCGGAAGCGATCTTGGCAAACTCCCCCTGCAGCAGGTGATCGCCGATCTTCAATGGCATTTCCTGTGAAAGATTTCCCTTTGCCACCGAGCTGATAACGTGGGCGATCTCGATGGTGGGGTGAACAAGATCTGAGATCAGTGTATTAAGAGAATCCACACCGGCTGCCCAGGAGCCTTTTGCATAACGCGGCAGTGCGACGCGGTGATTAAGGTGACCTTTTTTACCGATGGTGTTTTTTGCCTGTGTTAATTCCTGCATCAGCATTTCATTCAGGGAAATGATCTGGTTGAGTGTATCGCATATCTTACCACTGATGCCTATTTTATCTTCAGGAAGCCGTACCGAAAAATTTCCTTCTTTTACTTCTGCCAGTACACGCAATAAGTCGCGGCTGTCCAGTTCATTTGAATATTCCAGCCCGGAGTTGAGTATCCCGTTGACCTTTCCATTTCCAGCGCCATTTCCATTTTTATGGGTATGATCTGAACCATTCTGCTTGAGTATTGTTTTCCCAGTGGATTTTGCTTTCGCGGCGAGTTTTTCAAGCGGGGTTTTTTCGGTCACCAGCTTACTGGTAACCGGCGAAGAGGAGATCGTCTTCGCAGTCGGTTTTAGTTTTTTCTTCATCTTTTTTTCAAATTAAAATAAGACGGTATACGATGGATTATGATGCACTGACAGACTGTAATGTAAACAGAAAAAAATCCCTGTTCCGGCTTGTTGGAGAAACTGGGAAGGTTTACCTTACAATATATATCACCAAAACGGCGTAAAAACTGTGCCACAAAAAGTAGAAATTGAAGGCAGGCAGCCTTCCAAATTCATCCTCCTGGGAGAAGACGATCCTGATGACCAGGAGATGCTCACTGATGTCTTTTCTTCTATAGATAAGTCCTTCACTCTCTTGTTTGTAAATAACGGAAAGGAGGTTGTGTCGGCCCTTGGAAAGTTAAAGGATGAGCAGATGCCCTGTCTCATCGTCCTTGACTATAATATGCCCGGTATGAACGGGGCGGAGATCCTGAAAGAGATCGGTGGAAATGAGCGGTACAAGGAGGTCCCCAAGATCATGTGGAGTACTTCAGGTTCTGAGAAATTTAAGAAAACCTGCCTGGAACTGGGGGCGGCAGATTATGTGATCAAGCCTTCCAACAACGAGGACCTGAAAAAAATTGCGAATTATATGCTTTCGCTTTGCCTGATCTGACCGGGCAGTATTTAAAAAATAGCATCGAGCATTACGAGGGAAATGGGTTTTTCCCAAACCACTATATTTTTATGGTTGCGGGCGTATGGGGAATTATTTCTATGGGCGCTGACCAGGTAAGCCCTGATTTGGGGAATTATTTCCACGGCTTCTCCAACAGCATCCCACCCATTTCCATCGGGGAGATTATTGTCTAAAAATAAAATATCAGGGCGGACCTCTTTAAAAATGGCGAACCCTTCTTTCAGCGTGTGCGCAGCAAATACTTCATGCCCTCTTTTCATGAAATAGCTCTTCATGATCAGGCAAAAATCAACTTCATCATCAATAATCAGAATTTTTTGCTTCATTTCTAAACTAAAAGGACATGATCTTTATTAAAAAAGGCAGACACAATTTACCTGATTTTATAGAACGCCGGGAGATATTGTTTAGTACGCTGCCAGGTGCATACCTTTTTTTAAAAAAACAACGGCCCCAACTTGAGGAAAATCATTTAAAAAGGATTTTAGGAACTTTTTTTGTGGTAGAGCTCCAAACCACTTGTTATCAACACCGCAGAACAAATAGAAGTTTTAACTACCATGACTAATCTATCGAACGGGGAATTGATAAGGATCGCTGTTATTGATGACGACGAGGACGATTATCTTTTCATCAGTGATTTTATAAAGGCGATTGACGGAAAACGGTTTGCCACTGACTGGTTCAGGGACTATGAATCGGCCATAGCGGATATCCGTACCCGTTCCCACCACCTTTATTTTGTGGATTATTTCCTGGGAAATAAAACGGGTCTCGACCTGTTGAAAGAGGCATCGGCGATGAATTTTGACCGGCCTATTATTTTGCTTACGGGGTTTGGCAGTAAAGACATTGATATCAAGGCGATGGAATGCGGCGCCACCGATTATCTTGTCAAATCTGAACTGAATACAGAGAAGCTCGAACGCTGTATGCGTTATGCGCTGGAAAGGACCACATTCCTGGAAGAGTTGAAAGCCCGGGAAACCAAGTACCGCAATTTGTTCGAAGCTTCGAAGGATGCTGTTTTTATTGCCGATACGAAACTGGCTTTTGCGGAAGCCAATCAATCTGCCTTTCTGTTACTGGAATCAAAGACCGGTACGCTGACCGGCCGGAGTTTGTATGATTTTATTGGTGACGAGGTACAGAAAGCCCGGATCAGGGATCTTGTAAAAACCTCGGGTAGTATAGATGATCTTGAAATAAAGATCCGCCGGGGTGACAAGGAAGCCAGGAATTGCCTGCTCTCCCTTCGTGTGCAGGAGAAGCCGGGGATGCAACCGCTGGTACATGGGATTATCCATGATATCACCAATATCAAAAAAGCAGAGTTGGCCAACCTGCAGGCGGAAAAATTGGCCGCCAACGAACGACTGATACGCATGCTTGCGCACGAGATCAGGAACCCGTTGAATAATATCATTCTTTCGGTCGAGCACCTGCTCCCGGCCAATGACGATGATTCACAGAAAAATTTCCTGGGTATCATCGAACGAAATTCGATACGCATCAACCAGATCATTACCGAGTTACTCAACCTGGCCACCCCCTCGGAACTGGCATTTGAAAAACATTCCCTGCAATCGATCATGGAAGAAAGCCTGGCCCGTGCATCGGACCGGATACTGCTGCATAATATCAACGTGGAAAAGCAATACACCGACTCACCCTTGATGATTGATGCTGATAAAAGCAAGCTGGTGATCGCCCTGACCAATATCCTGATCAATGCCGTAGAGGCGATGGCGATCAACGAAGGCAAGCTCATTGTAGCACTCGAGACAACTCCTGATGCGCATATTCTTTCGATTAAAGATAATGGCCGTGGTATCCCGAGGGAATATCTTTCCAGGTTGTTCGACCCATTCTTTACGCTGAAAAAAAATGGAATGGGACTGGGGCTTACCGCTTCGTACTCCATCATCCAATCCCATAAAGCCAGCTTACAGGTAGAAAGTAATGTGGGAGAGGGCACTAATTTTATTATCCGCTTTACTAAGAATTAACACCGCATTTTTTCCGAAAAAAACCGGATTGGGCCGTCTTTTTCCTTTCTTTCCTATTGCCGGGTTTTGTATTTTTAAAAAAATAATCCCTAAATTGTTAGTTTTTCATTACTAAATCATTTAGTTTTGAAATTCGTCCCGCATGTGCGGGATTACAATACGCAAATAAATAAACTTAACCCATGGCAAAAACAGAAAAAACCACCGACTCATCAACCATCAACTCCGAAAAGCTAAAAGCACTCAAGCTTACAATGGATAAGCTGGAGAAAGACTACGGCAAAGGCAGCGTAATGATGCTGGGTGACAAAGCAGAAACACAACAAGAGGTCATTTCCACCGGTTCGATCGGGCTAGATGTAGCTCTTGGCATCGGCGGTCTTCCGAGAGGAAGAGTCGTTGAAATTTATGGCCCGGAGTCTTCGGGTAAGACCACGATTGCGACCCATGTGATAGCCGAAGCACAGAAAAAAGGCGGGATGTGTGCATTTATCGATGCCGAGCATGCTTTTGACAGTTCCTATGCGAAGAAGCTTGGTGTGGATGTAGATAATTTATTGATCTCGCAGCCCGATTATGGCGAACAGGCCCTGGAGATAGCCGATCGCCTGATCCTTTCCGGTGCATTGGATGTGGTAGTGATCGATTCCGTAGCAGCACTGGTGCCCAAAAGTGAGCTCGAAGGAGAAATGGGTGACAGTAAAATGGGACTGCATGCCCGTTTGATGTCGCAGGCACTCCGTAAACTGACCGCTACTATTTCCAAGACCAATACGATCTGTATTTTCATTAACCAGTTGCGGGAGAAGATCGGCGTAATGTTCGGCAATCCTGAGACCACTACGGGTGGTAACGCATTGAAGTTTTATGCTTCTGTGCGCTTGGATATCCGCCGCCAGGCGCAGGTAAAAGATGGCGATGAGGCGATCGGTAACCACGTAAAAGTAAAAGTGGTAAAGAATAAAGTGGCACCTCCTTTCCGGGCTGCAGAGTTTGACATCATTTTTGGTGAAGGCATTTCCAAAACAGGAGAGATCGTCGATATGGGTACCGAACTGGGGATCGTACAGAAAAGCGGGTCCTGGTACAGTTATAATGGTGATAAGCTGGGACAGGGTCGTGACGCAGTCAAACAATTAATGGTAGATAATCCTGAGCTCGCCAGTGAAATTGAAGCGAAGATCAGGGAGAAGATAAAAGAAATGCAGACAGCTTAATTTTTAAGTAACATTTTAAGATGGGTTAGTTTGTAAACCCTTTTGCTACGGCAGAAGGGTTTCTTAATTATACATGGAACTGTTAGGTTTGGCCACGAACCGGCTTGATTTTTTGTTTTCTCTTTTATCAAGAGAAATACAAAAGAGACATATCGAAAGAGCAGATGCGTAGCACCCTCTTTCTCTCTTTTCACTCCGGGCGATAAAAACTCGCACAGAGACCAAAGAGAAAAAAGAGAAATACAAAAGAGAATCCGGGCGATAAAGGACCTATCTAAGCCCTTGATTAAAAGCTATTAACAGCGTTTCAGGTTGCCCTGTATAAAATTCTTCACAAATATTTGACAGCAATCAGGCGTTTCGATGTTTAAACATTGTATATTTGTTTGATGCCTTCGCAACCATCCGGTCAGCAAATGCGTTTTATTTTCTATATGTCACAAACAACTTCCACTATAATTCTAAAGAAATGGCTGACGGTGTTTTTCAGCGCCGGCCTGTTGCTCTCTTTTTTTCTTCCCTGGGTATCCTGGGATGGAAGCAGGGTAAGTGGTTTTGGAATGCCTTCGGGTGATTTCTTTCATGTGTCCGAAACGAGATTTAACCTGGCCAACCCGTTTCCTAAGCTGAGCTTTAGTTTTGCGCTATTTTGGCTGATCCCTGCGCTGGCCCTGCTTACAACCGGTACGGTTTTCTCAAAGAAAAAGAGCGTTCCTTTTGCATTTATGGCAGGAGCATTGTCATTAGCCCTGCTCACTGTTTTTTTCCTGTTCACGGGTATATTGGTCGACCTGGGTGTTGGTCAAAATGTTTGGAGCATGTTAAAACCTGCTGCTTATATCCAGGCACTCTCAGCCATCGGGCTTATACTGATTGCTTTTCCTGTTAAAACCGTTGTTCCGAAAATTGCCTGGCTCCTCGTAGGTCCGGTTATTGCATGGGGAAGCTTCAAAGCAGGTGAAAAATATATTATGGGCGAGACACATACCGCCACTGAACAGGTAAAAGCAGATTACACGATGGGTGCAGAGGAGTTGATCAGGGAGTTCCTGGCAAACGATACCGCGGCGAATAAAAAATACCTGGATAAAATGATCGTGGTAAACGGCAAAGCAACAGCGGTAGAAGTGCAGGTAGATTCCACCAGTACGATCCGGTTTGAAGACAGTACCGGGTCCTATGCGATCTTCTCCCTGGAAAAAGCACAGGTAGATCAGGCAAAAAAGATAGAGGCCGGAGACGCGGTCTCCTTAAAAGGAGTTTGCAGCGGCAGTATCTTCAGTGATATACTGGGAACCACATCGATCAGTTTTAAAAGAGCAACACTTAATACTAAATAACCTGATTACAATTAAAAACTCAACAATGAAAAAAACGATTCTCTTCCTTTCTTTCATGGCAACTACTGCAACTGTCATGGCACAAAAATTAACGACCACATCAGCTGTGGTAACATTTGATGCCACAACACCTAAAGATATTTTACCTAAAGCGGAGAACAAGACCGTGATCGGTTCATTGGATAAAACCACTGGTGCCATTGCATTTGAAGCTGCGGTTAATAATTTTGCCTTTTCCAATCCCACTATCCAGTCGCATTTTATCGAGGCAAAATGGATGAACGCAGCGGTCTTCCCGAAATTCACATTTGCCGGAAAGATCGATAAACTAAACAAAGTAAAATTCAATAAGAACGGAGTTTATGATGTCAAAGTATCTGGGAATCTTACCGTCAAAGGAATTACAAAGCCAGTTTCTGCCAGGGCAAAAGTTACGGTGATGGACCAGGCTGTTAGTGCCATTTCTTCTTTTACGATCAAGCTTGCTGATTATGGTATCACTGGCCAGGCGATCGATGCAGGGAAAGTGGCACCAGAGCCGAAGATCACTATTTCGACTTCTTTCTGATCAATTGAAAGTATAAAATAAAAAAGCCCGTCCTTGTCATCCATCCCGAAGTCCCGGGACCGAAGTTTCGGGATGTCGAAGGAGACAGGGACGGGCTCTTTACCACGAGTTAGTTCCCGATTATTCTTTCCAGGTGGATCAACTTTCCTGCCGCGTCAAATCCTTCTACCACCACTTTGAATTTCTTGCTGAAATCGCTATTGAAGAAATTCAACCTGATCGATTTCGTTTCCAGGTCCGTGTATACATCCGGGTTCCAGTATAATGTGGTCCGGTTATCGGTGGTTGGTTGCTTGATCTCCTTGTTGTTGTAATCAGGCATGTAAAATTGTTTCGAGATAGAATAGCCCTTATACACTACATAGTCGAGTTTATCCGGCTTTTCCTTCTCCACCATTCTTTCCTTCGTGTAAACAGAAAGAGCTCCGCCGGGGTAAGCACTACCCACACCCACAAACCCTGCTTCAAAAAACTTGACCAGGGCCACATCTCCAACCCGTAATATCCGCAACTGGAAAATATCGCTGGGTACTTCGTTCAGAAAAACTCCCACCGCCCATTTCTGGCCCGTGCGCAAGCTCATGTTCTTCCGGTTCACAAACTGGCCACCCTGTAGCTCAACCTGCGGCACCCTGTTCTTGATATAGTCTACCACATTCATAGATCTGTCATTGGCCGGATCGTTGATATTATCCAACGTTACTTTACCCGGAGACCGGAATACACCGCTGGAATATTTCTCATTCACGATCTCCGCAGGCCTCTTATTTGATTTGGCTTCCACTGTTACTTTTTCCAATTCTTTCACTTCGTCAAGGAAATTTTTTACATATTCATTCCGTGTTCTTATTTCCTCTTTGGAGACAGCGGTGTTCAGATCCCGGCCGATGCTGTTCTCCGGTATGCCGGATGGTAATGTTTCAATGGCCCTTGTCAATTCATTATCGTCTATCATAACCAATGCGGGTCTTTCTTTTCCTTTTTTATCACTGAATACATAATACAGTGATGTTTTACCGCCAAACATCAATGAATCAATTTTGAACCTTCCTGCATCATCTACAACGGCTTCAAGATTCAACGATGTAGAGTCTTCGGCTTCAAGATAAAAATTCAGCTTACCGCCTGGCAGGGGTTCCTTCGTTTTATCATCCACCACTTTCCCGCTGACCGAAATAAACGGCTGATCGGCAATCTTACCTGCAGGAAATTCATTGGCCAGTATTTTGGTCCAGTTGAAACGGCTCCAGCCATGCGTAAGCATCAGGTTATCCAGCGCTTGTTTGGTGGAATCAGAGGTATTGGTAAAATACCAGGCGGGATTATGAACTGATCCTTTCAGATCGCTTGTAAGCAACAGGCGAGACAAGATATTATCATTGTCATTAAAACTGCTTCCCGGCAGATCTGTAATGGATACTGAACAGCTTCGTTGTATAAGGTCCGGGAAGCTGAGCTCAATACTATTCTCTCCCCTTTTTTCAGTGCTTGTCTTCAGCAACGTCATGTCCGCCTTGCTGGCGTATTCGTGGTTGTCTACAAAACTGAGCCGCTCTGCGAGTGGTATGCCATCTTTATTAAATACAGTGAAATGAAGGATCCCTGAAGGAAGACTGTCGGTTAGCAGGTGCCCGATAATGGAAGGATAGTCGGCATCGAATTTGATCTCGTTCTCATAGACCATATGGTTATTGATCTCGGCAACCAGCCATATCGTTTCAAACTGGATCTTGTCTTTTACACTCCTGGAGAGCTGGAATTTCTTTCCTCCTTTTTCATCCTGCACTTTCAGGTTGATCCCTGACGTTTTTACTTCCGGGAGCGTGTAGGTTCTTTTTCCTGCACCCGTTTCTACTTCTGCAATATATTTCTTCCCTGCCTGTGGTTTGAACTGGACCTTACCGATCCCATCATGATAGGTTTTAAACGATGCGATCGTGGTACCATCTTCGAGACGGACCACCCCGTTCACTTCAGCCGGTATGCCCCATTGATCCACCGCTTTAAAAGCAAGTACAGACAAAATACCATCTACCAGGTGACCACTCTCGGGAAAGAACTGTACCGACACTGTGGGCGACTGTGTTTTTTCTATTGCAGCAGTTGACGGCTTAAAAACAAAAATGTTCTTTTTATAAATGAATGACTCCTCGTAGTTCTTCATAGCAGGGGTTAATGCACGGATATAATAATTGCCCTGTGGGAGTGAATCCGGAACCCGGATACTTCCTTTGACTACAGCACCCATTACAGGAAACATCTTATTACTAACCAGTTTTCCCTTACTGTCGGTAAACTGGAGGAAAAGGTTATTGCTGCTTGCGCTGGGCTGACCATCCTGGTACAGGTAGGCTTTGAACCAGATCGTTTCTCCTGCCACATAGTATTCCTTGTCGTAGTGGATATAGATCTTCTCCGGCTGGTGGTTGGCAGCGAGGGTATCCAGTGCTGTTTCAAATTTCTGCGCACCAGTCTCCGGGCCCGCAAGCATGGCGAAAATCAGGATCATGATACCTGCTCTGCTTTTCATATCGGTAGTTGTTTTTTGCCAAATTACATAATCAGGTATAAAGGTCTTTGCGCTTTACATAAGCGGTATTATACCCTCCATTATAAAGAAATAGTTGCTGGTCAGTGATGGTTTTTCTAAATGAGCCCCGGGCAACGAACAAAGCTTTTCCTTTTTTGATTATTTGCCAGCTCCTGGTAAGATAGTTTTAACCTGTAATAAGCTGCATGGGAGCGGGTGGTGCTAAATATGGATTACATAACTGTGCTTTTGAATTAATTACAATTCAACTGCCATCCGCGTACGGGTAATTTACAGAAAAAATGACGGCATTCGGTAAAATTGCCCGTTTCTTTTTAAGACCCCGTCGCAGATTTTAAGTAATTTTCCAGACTCTGAACAACACATATTCCAGGTTGTTGTCCTTTTTATTATGGCTTTCAAATTACACAGTCCTTTTCCTCCTGCCGGCGATCAACCGGATGCCATCCGCCAGCTGACCGAAGGCTTGGTGGACGGGGAACGATACCAGACCCTGTTGGGGGTAACCGGCAGCGGCAAGACCTTTACTATCGCCAATGTCATTCAAAACGTACAAAGACCTACGCTGGTATTAACACATAACAAGACCCTGGTGGCTCAGTTGTATGGCGAGTTCAGGCAGTTCTTTCCGGAGAATGCAGTAGAATACTTTGTCTCTTATTATGATTATTACCAACCGGAAGCCTATATGCCGGTGAGTGATGTGTATATAGAAAAAGACCTTAGCATCAATGATGAACTGGATAAACTTCGCCTGCGGGCCACTTCGAGTTTGCTGAGTGGAAGAAGAGACATTATTGTTGTAGCCTCTGTGAGTTGTATTTATGGAATGGGAAATCCTACCGATTATGAGAATGGGATCATCCGGATCAATAAAGGCCAGACCATTTCAAGACAGGCGTTTCTTCATTCCCTGGTCAATTCCCTGTATAACCGGACAACGCTGGAATTTAACCGTGGTACATTCCGGGTAAAGGGTGATACGGTGGACATCAACCTCCCCTATGTTGACTACGGCTACCGCATCACTTTCTTTGGCGATGAGATAGAAGAGATAGAAAGCATGGATGTGGTTAGCAACAAACGAATCAGCAAGATGGAAAATGCAGCGATCTTTCCCGCCAACCTCTACGTGGCTCCGAAAGATATCCTGCAACAGGTTATCTACGAGATCCAGGATGAAGTGGCGGCACAGGCCGATTATTTTAAAAAAGAAGGAAAATACATAGAAGCTCAGCGGTTGAGTGAACGGGTGAACTATGATGTGGAAATGATCCGTGAACTGGGTTATTGTAATGGTATAGAGAATTATTCCCGCTTTTTTGACCGTCGCAAACCCGGTACAAGGCCATTCTGCCTGCTGGATTATTTTCCCAAAGATTACCTGACAGTGATAGACGAAAGTCACCAGACGATCCCGCAGGTAAGCGGTATGTATGGTGGTGACCGGAGCAGGAAACTGGTACTGGTAGACTACGGGTTCCGTCTCCCTTCTGCATTGGATAACCGCCCATTGAATTTCCATGAATTCGAATCACTGACCAACCAAAGTATTTTTGTTTCGGCTACACCGGATAATTATGAGCTGGAAAAATCGGAAGGCATCGTGGTAGAACAGGTGGTAAGACCCACGGGCTTACTGGATCCGCCGATCGAGATACGCCCCAGCGTAAACCAGATCGACGACCTGCTGGATGAGATCGATAAAAGAATTAAAAAGGGGGACCGGGTGCTGGTCACTACACTCACCAAGCGTATGGCGGAAGAAATGGATAAATACCTGCACCGCATTGATATCAAATCAAAATATATCCACAGTGAAGTGGATACACTGGAACGGGTGGAGATACTCCGCGAATTGCGTTTGGGGATCATTGATGTGCTGGTGGGAGTGAACCTCCTTCGTGAAGGACTGGACCTCCCGGAAGTTTCACTGGTAGCAATCCTGGATGCTGACAAAGAAGGGTTTCTCCGTAATGAAAAATCGTTGACGCAGACGGCGGGTCGTGCAGCCAGGAATGTGGATGGTTTGGTGATCTTTTATGCGGATAAGATGACGGAAAGCATGCAAAAAACGATCGATGAAACGATCCGTCGCCGTGAAAAGCAAGTCGCCTGGAATATCCGGTATGGGATCACTCCCACAACGATCATCAAGTCAACCAAAGATGTTTTTGCGCAGACATCCGTGCTGGACATAAAAGGATTTGATGCTAAAAACCCTTATGCTATCGCCAATGAACAGGATATTGTTACGGTAGCCGCCGATGAACAGGAAGAATACAAGACCATTCCCCAAATGGAAAAAGCGATCTCAAAAATCAAGAAAGAGATGGAAAAAGCGGCCCGGGACCTTGATTTTATGGAGGCAGCCCGGCTACGGGATGTGATGTTCCTGATGCAGAAGAAGTTGGAGGAAATGAAAAACTGAGTTGCACGTAGTTTTACGAGTCTCCTGCGAGTATTTGTTCCTGATTTAATTAAAAACCATTACATAAGGCTTGCTCTAAGAAATACCCCTGCTTATCTTAGCTATGAAAACCGAGAGTATCCAATATTTGTAAAACCACTAAATCCAGTATTATGAAAAGACGTGTTCGTAAAATCGCAAACTTCTTTGCGTTCAACCTCTTATTCTTCGCTTTATACCTGAACTTTATTCACAAAGACAAAACAGTTGTTACTGGTGGGGAGACCACGCTGGTAAAAGCTGAAGCCTTCAGTGGTACAGTGCTGGTAGACAACCCTGAGCAGTACACGCAGAAAAAGACCGATGCAGCAGCTACTACTGTTGCTACTGAGTCTTCGGCTGTAAAATCAACCCAGGGTCAGGAAACCGCGTTGAAACTTTCTATTAATTAAATAAGCAGTTGTACAGATAATTGATACCCTGTAGCACCTGGCGCTACGGGGTTTTTTTATTTTGAAATTTTGGATTGGGACCCTTCGTTACCTCAGGGTGACAGAGAAATTTCATTTCCCGCACAATTGCCTTTTGATCATAAGGATTCTGCTTTCCCGAGGAAAACTTATTCCTGTGAGGCGATTTCAAAATTTCGAAATTGGCAATTCCAAAATTCACCACGCCCGATTTCTTATCTTAGAGGCATGGAAAAAAAGGTCTTCCTCCTCGATGCTTATGCCCTTGTCTTCAGAGCCTATTATGCCCTGATCCGAAATCCCAGGATAACTTCCAAGGGAAAAAATACCAACGCACAGTTTGGTTTTACCAATACATTGGTAGAACTGATCACCAAACAAAAGCCATCGCATATGGCTGTTTGTTTTGACACTTCTGCTCCCACGGAGCGGCATACTGATTTCGCGGCCTACAAAGCCAACCGGCAGGAAACACCGGAAGATATTCGTGCCGCGGTGCCCGATATCAAAAAGATCATCGAAGGATTTAATATTCCCGTGATCGCTATCGATGGTTACGAGGCAGATGATGTGATCGGCACGCTCAGTAAAAAAGGAGAGAGGGCAGGATACGAAGTGTTCATGGTTACCCCGGATAAAGACTACGGGCAGTTGGTCTCCAAAAAAGTGAAAATATACAAACCCGCCTACCAGGGAGGTGATGTCGATATCATGGGACCGGAAGAGGTTTGTGCGAAATGGAACATCAAAGATGTTAGCCAGGTGGTGGATATGCTGGGAATGATGGGCGATGCCGTGGATAATATACCGGGTATCCAGGGCGTAGGAGAGAAGACCGCTGCAAAATTTCTGGCCGAATACGGATCATTGGAAAATACATTGGCCAATGCCCATAAGATCAAGGGCGCTATGGGGGAGAAAGTAAAAGCAGGGAAAGAAATGGCGATCCTTTCCAAAAAACTGGCGACGATCATCACGGATGTACCGGTAGAGTTCCATGAAGAAGATTTTTGCCTGAAGGAATGGAATAAAGAAAAACTCAAAGAGGTCTTCGCGGAACTGGAGTTCAAAACATTGGGAAAAAGATTACTGGGTGAGGATTTCTCAGCAGGTGGCCCGGCTAAAACCTTTGTGGAGAAAGAGATCCCGCAGGGTGTGCAGACCGATCTGTTTGGAAATATCGTAGAGTCTGAAAGCAAAGCACCGGCCCCGGCGATCGCCGGAGGGGATGAGGAGGGTCAAACACTGCTGGTCGATAAAAATATCAATAATACACCCCATAAATACGAGGCCGTAGAAGGGGATGCGGCCATCAAAAAACTGGTGGCCGAATTAAAAAAACATGAAGAGATCTGTTTTGATACAGAAACCACGGCCTTGGTGCAGTCCACCAGCTTCTGGCGGGTGGTCAGCACCTCCTCCATCTGCAAGGCGACCAGCTTCTTGCGTTGTTTCGACTTGCCCAATTGACGCAGGATGATCTCCACAACCTCTTCG
>JANOHQ010000300.1:0-3449 GCA_031406595.1 Chitinophagaceae bacterium | reverse complement strand
GTGTTCTCCAGTTTCGTAACAGCGGCTTTTGCATAAGCGACATCTTTGTCCTTGTTCTTGTCATAACTGAATGCGCCCCATTGACCCAGTACACTATTGAGGATAAAGACCCACTCCTTTTCATTCACCAGTGCAAAAATGGTGTACGTTCCTGCGGGTACTACTTTGTCACCGAATTTTGTATTCTTGGCAAATTTGATCGTTGTGGCCTGGTCGGCACCCAGTCTCCAGACCTGGCCGAATTTTTCCAGTCCGCCAAAAATGTCGCGACCCTTCTTATACGGACGGCCATACGTAACGGTCACGTCTTTTGTACTCACGGTATCATGTGGACTCTTTTTTTGTCCATAGCCATAATCAGTAAAAGCAGTAACCACTGCCAGTAATAATAATACCTTCTTCATAAATAATATTTTGAATAAAGTTAGCAAGTTCGGGGCCAGAACCGCTTACCGTTCAACCCCTTTTTCCAGGAGGGCCTTCAATTTATCCAACCCTTTTTCCATCATCAGGCCATATCGTTTTTCCAGCAGCAGGCTGGAGAATTTCTCCCATGGATACCAGCTGAGGTGAAAATCCATATACCATTGTATAGTGACCGTGTTGGGACGGCTGCCATCGAAAAGATTCCAGCCTGTTTCAGCATTCCTGACAGCAGGCCCGGAAGTAATGGCGGTAACAACAGTGTCGGAGATCCCGGTAAGACGGATCATTCCCTCGGAGCTGTTTACCTGCAATCCTTTTATTTTCCCGTCTTCCAGTAATAATTGCATGGTATCGGCACCGGGATACCAGTTCTTCCAGTTGGAAAGATCGGATAGCTGGGTCAAAACGGAATCGCGGCTGGTTTGAATATCCGTTGCTTTTGAAATACGCACATTGGATGGGAAAAAAAACGATATCCCCGTAATAAGCAAGGAAAAAACAACAAGGCTGATAAGCCCCAATTTGATCACTCTCACGATACAGGTTTATGGTTTATTGCCTGCCTACTTCAAAGGAGTCCTTCGGACCGGCAGGCAGGTTTATAGTTTATGGTTAAGACTCCGGCAGAACAAAGCTTACAATCGGCAGGCTTACTCACGATTATTCCCATTTAATAACTCTCGCCGCGATGACATATATAATAACGATCCAGATACCGAGTATGCCGATCTCTTTCCAGCAATCAAGAACACCCATGCCCTCAAATGAAATTTTCCGGACAGAGTTGTTATACTGTGTTAAAGGTAATACCCGGCAGATGGTTTGCAGCCAGGCAGGAAATACTTCGACCGGGAAAAAAGTACCGGAAAGCATCATTTGCGGAAAACCAAAGAGGTTGATGAGTAAGGGTATCGACGAATCGGTTTTGGCGATACTGCTAAAGATCAATCCTACACCCAACAGCAGGAAAAGCATGATCAGGGTCATGGCAATAATCTCAAAAAAGGTAATGATCCCGTATTGGAGCGTAAAGTTCATGACAAAATGCCCGAACAATAATAATACCACCACGCTGAGCAACTGGAAGAAGAGCCGGCTCATCCCAATACCTAATAATATATTGAGACGGCTTACCGGTGAAGCATAGAATCTTTTTAGTACCAGTTGTTCCCTTAATCCAAAAAATGTAAATGCAACACCAAACAAGGTGGAGAATAAAATTGAGAACCCGAGCTGACCAGGCAAAATAAAATCGATCTGCCGGTATCGCCGCACTTCTTTCTCCACCATATCATTGATGGTGACCAAATCCGCCGCCGGGCCGGAAGCTTCTTTCTCATAACCCAGTTTTATATAATACAGCATCTGGCTGAAAGAGCCTGAAGTATTGCGGCTTGCCGTGGTAGTTCTTGTATGGATGACAAAAGAAGACTTTCCGGATGAATCTTTATTCTCTTTTATTGCTACCACTGCGGTGAGTCTTCCTTTCAACAATTCTTTATTCAGGGCATTGCTATCAGCAAAATGAATGATCCGTATATTTTTGACACCCTGGAGCGTTTTATAAAAGCCGTTGGTGGTATCACTTCCTTCTTCAATTGCGATCCGGTACACGGTCTGTCCACCACTACCAAAAGCCCCAAAGATCAGCGTGAAAATGATCGGGAATAAGATGCTGAAGATGATAGCGCTTGGATGCGCAAAAATGGCTTTGAAACTGGCTCTGGTAATGGCCCATAAAGCTCGTGACTGGCTGTAGCGTTGCGGCATTGGCTAATGTTGGTGGGCACAAATGTATCTAAATAAGGTAGTAATAGTTAAAAAATCAATTGCAACAATATATTGTTGAACGATGAAAATAAAGATATTTGAAAAGCTAAAGGAATGAATTTTGCCGGGAAGACGGTCCTTGGACAGACTCAGGAGGCGGTAAGAAATAATCTTCTTTAAACCGGGCTCTTCCCGTCTCACGGTCTTTCGGCTATCCAATTGAACCATTACCGATATTTGAACTCTTATGAACAAGGCTTATCTATTGACCGGTGGCAACCTGGGCAACCGGGAGCAAAACCTCTCCACAGCCAGGACATTGATCAGTGAAAAATGCGGGAGCATTGTTGCCGCATCGGCCCTGTATGAAACAGCTGCCTGGGGCAATACCGAGCAACCGGCTTTTCTGAACCAGGCGGTGGAACTGTCTACTCCCCTGCTTGCCCGGCAATTGATCCGAAAATTGCTTAAAATAGAAAAACAAATGGGCCGTGTACGGGAAGAAAAATACGGACCCAGGATCATCGATATCGATATGCTCTTGTTTAATGAAGAGAAGCACAATTATTCCTTCCTCAAACTACCGCACCCGGAGATGCAGCATCGCCGCTTTGCGTTGTTGCCGCTGGCTGAGATCGCCCCCGCAGTACTCCATCCTGTACTAAAAAAAACGATCTCAGAACTGCTCCATGAATGTAAAGATGAGTTGGAAGTAAAAAAGTATTCCTGATTTTTTCCACAATTATTGAAGCAAAATTTTATGGCTTGTCATTTAGCCTATTTTCGGGTCGCTAGCCAGCAGCCCGTGGCCCATAGCCCGCAGCCAAAAGCTTAGACCTAATGGCTAACAGCTAAAAAATGAACTACCAATTCATCACCATAGAAGGAAATATCGGTGCGGGGAAAACTACGCTGGCCACGCTGTTGTCAAAGCATTATAATGCCCGCCTGGTGCTGGAAGAATTTGCCGACAACCCGTTTCTCCCGAAATTTTATGAGAATCCCGACCAGTATGCATTCCCATTAGAACTTTTCTTTATGGCCGAACGGTTCAAACAGCAGAAAGAGTTCCTGCAGCAAAAGGATATGTTCCAGACCCTGACCATTTCCGATTACCTGTTTACCAAATGCCTCCTGTTTGCCAAAGTGACCCTGCCCGACGATGAGTTCCGTCTCTACCAGCGTTTGTTCGAGATCATCAACCAGCAACTCACCAAACCGGATATACTGATCTACCTGCACTCATCGGTGAA
>JANOHQ010000298.1:0-43172 GCA_031406595.1 Chitinophagaceae bacterium | reverse complement strand
ATCCACGCGATAATCTATGCGTGTCACCAGCGCCTTTACAACCCGCGTGGTGTGCTTGACGAGATATTTTCGCCGTGGGTCGAGACTCTGCTCTGACAACCAGCACAGCATCGCTTCAAACTCTTTTGTGACCTGAGGAATGTTTCCCTCGGTTTTTACCAGCATATCGCCGCGGGAAATATCCAGATGGTCTGTAATAGTCAGCGTTATCGACTGCGGTGCGACCGCATGATCGACTGCACCATCGTAGGTAACGATCTCCTTGATGCGGGAAGTCAGGCCGGAAGGAAGTACCTTCACGGCATCGCCGACACCAATAAAACCAGACTCGATCCGCCCCATGTACCCGCGAAAATCGTGCAACTCCTCCGTTTGCGGGCGGCACACCAACTGCACCGGAAACCGGAAATCTTCGAGATTGATGTCATGGTCGATGGGAACATTCTCCAGTAAATCCATCAGTGCCGTGCCCTCGTACCAGCCAAGTTTGCCCCCTCGCTCAACCACCATATCTCCGTTCAGGGCGGACATTGGAATGTAGGCGATATTATTCAGCTTGAGGCCAGCGGCAAAAGCGGCGAAATCCTCACAGATCCGCTCGAACACTTCGCGGGAATAGTCCACCAGATCCATCTTGTTGACCGCCACCACCAGATGAGGAATGCCAACCAGACTGGCCAGATAGGCATGACGGCGCGACTGGGTGAGCACTCCTTTGCGTGCGTCAATCAGGATAATGGCCAGATTGGCGGTGGAAGCCCCCGTGACCATGTTACGCGTATATTGTTCGTGACCGGGGGTGTCGGCGATAATAAACTTGCGTTTAGGCGTTGCAAAGTAACGATAGGCCACATCGATGGTAATGCCCTGCTCACGCTCCGCTTGCAAGCCGTCGGTGAGCAGCGACAGATCGACACCCTCCATGCCGCGCCTGCGGGTCGTATGTGTGATGGCGCTCAGTTGATCTTCAAAAATGGATTTCGAATCGTGCAACAAACGCCCGATCAGCGTGCTCTTCCCATCGTCCACGCTACCGGCGGTGATGAAACGTAACAACTCGGTATGATCAAACGAAATATTTTCAACGGCTGACATTTACAACCCTTCCGGAAATTTTTTCACTGCGGAATTTCCCTGTTCTTGTGTGTCTCGGTTATCCCCATTATTTCGATAACGCTTTATAAATTCAGAATCCCAAGCAACCAAACATGGGGGCAATGTTTGTATTTTGACAATTTATAAAGTAGGGTTCAGAAATACCCTTCTTTTTTGCGCAGTTCCATGGATGCATCCGAAGTCTGATCATCCATGCGAGTGGCACCACGCTCGGTGATCCGGGTGATCGCGGTTTCCGCTATGATTTCGCCTACACTAACCGCGGTGGACTCCACCGGACAGGTGCAGCTCATATCTCCCACCGTGCGAAAGCGCACCATGATGTTTTCCGCTTGCTCTCCCTCCTGGACCTGAACCAGATGGGATACTGGTAACAGCCCGGTGCCACGTCTGATTACATCACGTGTATGGGCAAAATAAATATGCGGCACCTCCAGCTCCTCGCGGGCAATATATTCCCAGACATCCAGTTCGGTCCAGTTGCTGATGGGAAACACACGAATATTTTCTCCCGGATGCACGCGGGTATTGTAGATGTCCCATAGTTCGGGGCGCTGATTCTTCGGATCCCACTGACCGAATTCGTCGCGGAAGGAAAATATACGTTCCTTGGCCCGCGCTTTCTCTTCATCGCGGCGTGCGCCGCCGATACAGGCATCAAAATGGAATTCAGCAATGGCATCCAGCAGTGTCACCGACTGAAACGCGTTACGGCTCTGATTTTCAGAACGGAGAACCACTCTCCCCTGCCGGATAGAGTCCTCCATGCTGCGCACGATCAACCGCTCACCCAGTTGCTGGGCTCGACGGTCGCGGAATTCGATCACTTCCGGGAAATTATGACCGGTGTCGATATGCAGCAACGGAAACGGAAAGCGCCCTGGACGAAAGGCTTTTTCCGCCAATCGCAGCAGCACGATGGAGTCCTTCCCACCCGAAAACAGGAGCGCCGAATTGGTACATTCGGCTGCCACTTCCCGCAGGATATGGATCGCTTCGTGTTCTAGTTCTCTTGGAAATAACCTGTTGCTCATATTTTTTATTTTGTCCAGCACCAAAGGGAATAAAAGAGCATCCCTTCAATTTGATTATACGTTATTCATCTTTGGTGTGACCTGATGAAGCCCGCATTCTTTCTGTGATATTTCCCACCACCAGCGACCGGCCCTTGGGTCTTCACCGGGTTCCACAGCCCGGGTACAGGGAGCGCAGCCGATGCTGAGAAATCCATTATCATGTAAACGATTATAGGGAACATTGAATTCACGGAGGTAATCTATCACTTCTTCATCTGTCCAGTTGATCAGCGGGTTGAACTTATACAGTTCCCTGCTGCCGTCCCATTCGATCATGGGCATCTCCAGCCGGTTGGCGGACTGCCCGGCCCGCAGACCGGTGATCCAGATCTTTGCACCGTTCAAAGCCCTGTTCAGGGGTTTGACTTTACGGATATGACAACAACTCTTGCGGTTCTCGACCGATTCGTAAAAGCTATTGATACCTTTTGCCGATACAAATTCTTCCACATCACCCGCGTCCGGGAAATATACCCGGATCGGTTTTTTATAGCGGGCTATCGTGCGATCAAGCGTCTCGTGTGTTTCATTGAACAATCTCCCGGTGTCGATGGTGAAAATTTTTACAGGAATATTATTCCTGAATATAGCATCAGTGAGTACCTGGTCTTCCAATCCAAGCGAGGAGGAGAATACGGCCTGACCGGGAAAGAGGGAAGCAGCGAAAGCAATGCCTTCACTGAGTGATGATCCTTTTATCTGTTGTATCTGTTCCCTGGTTAGAATAATGCCGGTTTTGAGGCACGAAAATAGGGTAAAATGGTTACCCTACAAAGTTGGTAGACTTTTAAGTCATCGCAATCTACAAAATTTTAACAACAGGCAGAAGAATGAGGCGTATTGGATGTTAAATGAACAGTCGTTCGTCTGCACGGAGAGAACCTTATGTCTCAAAACAAAAAAAGACCCACGAAGAGTCTTTATTGAATGTACGGGAGAGCAGACTTGAACTGCCGACCTTCGGGTTATGAATCCGATGCTCTAACCAGCTGAGCTACCCCCGCAGTTGGGTTTACCCGCTATAGCTTTGCTCTGCGAAAGCGGGCGGCAAAAATAGCCATTTCAGGCTAAAGATTGAAATGAAATTTGCCCTTAATTTAGCAATATCTATGTCAATTATACGCCTTGCCACCCCCGCCGATGCTGCTGCCATCCTGGATATCTACGCCCCTTATATCCGAAACAGCTCCCTCACATTCGAAACGGAAGTGCCGTCTTTGAAAGCTTTTACAGAAAGGATACAAACCTATCTTATTAACTGGCCCTGGCTGGTCTGCGAGTCAGAGGGAAAGATAGCCGGCTATGCATACGGCACCCGTTACCGGGAAAGAGTAGCTTACCAGTGGTGTACGGAAAGCTCGATTTACATGCACGACAATTTTCAAAAAGCGGGCATCGGGAGAGTGTTATACGCCACCCTGTTTGATATTTTAAAAATACAGGGGTTTAATAATGTGTATGCCGTGATCAATCTACCGAATGAGAAGAGTGTTGCTTTTCATGAACGCTGCGGGTTTGAATATTTTGCCACCTACGAGAAAGTGGGATTTAAGCTTGGCAAATGGAAGAATGTGGGCTGGTGGAAATTGAACGTCAATGACTATGGCGATGAACCGGCCGCACCCATCAAATTCGCGGAGCTGGATAAAACATTTCTTCCCGAACTCCTGCAGCGAAGATCAGCTGAATTAAAAAAATGATCCTCACATCATCGGGAAAGGGCGTTTCTTATAATAGATCCTTTCGCTTACCTGGATCGTTGCATTATCTTTTGAAATCTCAGCATCATCTCCATCATTCCGGGGATGCGTTTTAAAATCATAAACGAATTCCTGTACACCGTTCCCGATGGATACTTCATGAAAGGTTACAGAGCTATCCTGTGAACAGCAGGAATTTCCATAGTTGACATATATCGTTTCTCCCAGCCGGGCCATTTTTCTACGGATCGATTTATCAGAGACCAGTTCAGTCTTAAACTCGCTGATCTTGTTCTCCCGGCAGAACAGCACCGCGTATTCCGCCATTTCTTTGATCAGAACCGGATTTTCTTTTGCAAATTTTACCTGCAGATCAATATGCTCCAGCCTCGTGGTAAAACATCCTGCCAGTAACAAGCATAACAGGGATAATATGGTAATTCCTTTAATCAATTTCTATTTCGAATAAGCTCAACGATATACAACTATAATGTGGTGGCAGATCAGTGGTTGACTCCGGTGTCACTGTCTCGAGATAGTGAAAGCCACAACCGGTATAATAATCGATCAGTTTTTGATTATCTCCCCAGGTATCCATCCGGATAAATTTTTTCCCAAGACTACGACCATGCTCCTGTGCCCAATCGATTATTTTACGGGTATAATTATTTCCCCGCCAGTCTGCATGTGTCACGATACGATGAATATAGACAGAGGGATCGGCATTTTTCTCACCCCAGATAAAGGGATCCTCGTAAGCTGTCATAAAGATGCAAGCCACGGTATCGCTCTCTATTATTTTCCATTGCCGTTTTTCTGCGATCTCTTTGTGTAATAAAGCGAGGTTAAAAGATTGCCAGTGCTGCAATGATTTCGCTTTCTGGTATTCCCGCGCCATATCGTAGAAGTCGAGCATGAGCGGGATATCATCCACTGTCAGATTCGTGATCACCATGATGTAAACTTAAAAAAATAGCCGGGAATACCGGAAGACGGAAAGTATTGATCAATGATTACTTTCTTACCGTCTTTCCGTCTTCCCGGCTAAATAAATGATCTGCTTAAAAATTAAAACCAATCCTTACAAATAATTTTCTTCCATTGCTTCCCATCTGCACTGCATCCCATGCACCACCTGTTTCGGTATTATAGGCCCAGTCTTTGGCTCCTTTTACTACACCAAAATCCGGATGGGTGTTCAACAGGTTGTCGGCACCGGCATACACGATAAAATGTTTGCAGAAAGGATAACTGAAATAAAGATCGGTTACCAGTTTTCCACCATAATCATAACGATCAGGGACATCGCCCGAGCCATTGTCCAGCGGAACGGTAGGGCTGATGCCCAAACCATCCTGGCCATAACCGAGCAGTGTTACTTTACCGAAATAGGTGAATCTTGTTCCAACAGTGAATTTTTTCATACCATATTCAAAGTTGAATGCGAATTTCATTTTCGGTGCCGAAGCCAGGATAAATTTCTGTTCCCGGTCGCTCAGGAATGTTTGTTTCAGGAAATCGGAACCGGACAACTTAGCCGGTACATTGATCTTGTCGATCTTCATGCCCTGGAAATTCCCGGCAAATAATCCTTTGAAACGGTTGTTGCCAAAACGTTTGTTGTAATCAAGCACGATATCAACACCGGTATTCGTGGTGTTCACAGCATTTGCAAAGAACTGGGCCAGGCTTACATTCAATGCTGCCATCTGGCTGGCGAGTGAAGGATCAAGATTGGGGTCGCTGCCATCAAACTGGCCGCTGATCACTACACGGTCCTTAATCTTCGTCATATAACCATCTATCGTCACATTCAGGTTGGGTGTTGCTTTCCAGGTAAAGCCGATACTGGCATTCACACTTTTTTCCTGTGTTAGTTCGGGAATACCCGCTGCTTTTGCCAGTGAACTATAATTAGGAGCGATCTTTACTTCTGCGATATTACCAGCCTGTACGGTGGTGAACGTAGAACTGAAATTGATCTGCTGGAGCGAAGGAGCCCGGAAACCGGTACTTACAGAACCTCTTATATTCACATTGGAAGAAGCCTTGTAACGGGTAGCCAGTTTGTAATTATGTGTAAATCCAAAGTCGCTGTAGTCTTCAGCTCTTGCAGCGAGGTTCACTAACCAGGCCGGAGTTACATCGATCTCTGCATCGGCATAAATACCCCATACTTTCCGTTGCGCATTCACCACATCACTAGGTTGATAGCCCGGGAAACCCTGGGAACCTGTCGCTTTCGTATCATCATAGTTTGTATAAGACCCCGGCTCACCTGCGTAGATCTTGTAATTCTCGTACCTGAACTCTGCGCCCAGGCCCAGGTTGAATTTCTGGGAGAATTCCTGACTAATGTTCAGGTTGCTAGTGCTTTGCAGGAAAGAGAAGCCTCCATCATCAAAATGTGTTTGCAGTCCTCCCTGTGAAGCATTAAAGGTCTTATCACCAAAAAAATGAAAATCGTTTTTGCCGGTTGTATTGCTGATATCCCACAACCAGCCGCTTTTGAGTTTTCCTTTAAAGCCACCGGTAACAGAGTAATCACTGACCTCAGTCAGGATATGCGGGCTGTACCAGGTCTCGCCGTCATTACTCACCCGCATGATATCGGGGACAAAGATCAGGTCGCCGAAATTATCAGTAGGAAAGCGGTCAGGTCTCGCAGAGAAATTACGGGTGAAGGCATAAGCATCTGATTTTTTCTGGTTGTACCCACCAAACGTGTAGAAACTGGCAGTGGAACAAACCGGTAGTTCCATCGTGTAAAATGTTCCGAAAGATTTTAACCCTGCATCTCCGTTACCACGGCGATAGATATCAATATACATCGCATCGTCATTGGTATAATAATTCGAAGTGTCCAGCGCCTGGCGGAATGTTTTATTGCTGTTCATTGCTTCGAAAGTCAGGTTGATAAAGCCGCCTCTTGATCCCACCGGTACGCCAAAATTGACATTGGCGGCGATGGTCTGCCCGTCGATCTTACCACTGTGTTCGTATTGGGTGAAAAGATCCTCGCCGTAAGCTGTGTTGAATTTCGGATCGAGATAACCCGCCACGCCTATCGAGCCACTTATTTTATTGATATTCTTTTTGGTGATGAGATTGATCACACCGGCAATCGCATCAGATCCATATTGTGCCGAAGCGCCGTCTCTTAATATTTCCACCCTGTCAATGGCACTGGAAGGGAGTGCATTCAGGTCGGTGCCGGCATTGCCACGTCCTCTTGTACCAAATACGGCCACAAAAGCGGTCTGGTGACGGCGTTTTCCATTGACAAGAACCAGTGTCTGGTCGGGCCCCAGCCCGCGGAGTGTGGCAAGATCCACGTGATCAGCGCCATCGCTGCCACTTTGTTTATTATAATTGAACGAAGGAGCGGCATAATTGAGGACCGATGTCAGGTCCATTCTCGCAGTGGGTGCCGTTGCGGCCCCCACATTGATCACATCCACCGGTGCCGTGGTCTCTGTTTTTACACGACCCGTGCGACGGGTACCGATCAGCACTACCTGCAATTCTTCTACTGATTGTGACAGTGTGATATTGATGACCGTATTGGCCGCACTTACGGTTTGTGTAACATATCCTACGGATGTTATTTCCAGTTCATCATCGGCCATGACCGACAAACGGAATGATCCATCTGCTGCGGTAACAATGCCTTTGCCCGTTTTTTTCGATTTTACAGAAACACCGGCAAGTGGTAATCCATTCGGGTCTGTTATTTTACCGGTTACAGTTTGTTGTGCAACCGCAACTGTTGTTATAAATAAAATGGAGATAAAAAGAAAGATGAACTTTCTCATAAAGGGTATTTTGGTTAAAAGATGACTTAAATATAATGGAAATTTAATCTCTTTCAAATGAGGATGGGGCAAAATGACAGGGCTGTGTGCAAGTGGTGGATAAGAAGGTTTATGGTTTTGGTTTATAGTTTATGGTTGGGGTCGTTTAATTTCGGCGGTTCGCCCTTCCGTGCCAATCTGTGTACTGAGCCGGTCGAAGTATCTGTGGCCAAATAAAAAAGAGCCGCATTAGCAGCTCTTTATATCATTATTGGCGTACAAACTTATTTGGCCATCGCGGCAGTGGCTTTCTCTATCGCCACCCTTCCTGGGTAGGCTTCCAGCGCTTTTTCCAAGCAATTCATGGCAGCATCCAGCGCATCGAGGTTTAGCACATAGGCCAACCTGACCTCATTCTTACCTAATCCCGGTGTCCCATAAAAACCGGTGGCAGGAGCCAGCATTACTGTCTGATCATTGTAAGAGAATTCTTCCAGCAACCATTGGCAGAATTTATCACTGTCATCGATCGGTAATTTAGCGATCGCATAAAAAGCACCACCGGGGTTGGGGCAATAAACACCGGGCATCGCATTCAACCGGCTTACCATCAAATCTCTCCGGCGTTGATATTCTGCTTTCGGCGAATCGAAGTAAGAATCGGGAAGATCAACCGCTGCTTCTCCCATGATCTGTGCAAGGCCGGGCGGACTCAGTCTTGCCTGGGCAAATTTCATGGCAGCATCGTAAACCGTTTTATTCTTGGTAACAAATGCACCGAGTCTTGCACCGCAGGCACTGTATCGTTTGGAGATGGTATCCATTAAAACTACGTGCTGTTCCAGGCCTTCCAGGTGCAAAGCGCTGACATAATCACCATCATAACAAAATTCACGGTACGCTTCATCGCTGAACAGGTATAAATTATGTTTGATACAGATATCCTTTAATGCTTCCATCTCTTCGCGGCTGTAGAGATAACCGGTGGGGTTATTCGGGCTACAGATGATGATGGCCCTGGTTTTGTGCGTGATCACTTTTTCAAAATCACTGATAGGAGGCAGGGCAAACCCTGTTTCGATCCTCGATGTGATCGGTACCACAGTTACACCGGCTGCGCAGGCAAAACCATTGTAGTTGGCATAGAACGGCTCGGGAATGATCACTTCATCACCTGGATTGAGACAGGTAAAGAAACCGAACATGATCGCTTCGCTGCCACCTGTGGTGATGAGGATCTGGTCATACGATACATCGATACCCACTTTCTTATAATAGCTGACGAGTTTGCGGCGGTAACTTTCATTGCCCGCACTGTGACTGTACTCCAATACTTTGATATCTGCGTTTCGTACGGCATCGAGTATGGCCGGTGGAGTTTCGATATCCGGTTGCCCGATATTCAGGTGAAAAACCCTGATACCTTTCTTTTTGGCGGCCTCGGCATAGGGAACTAATTTCCGTATGGGCGAAGGCGGCATTTGCTGACCACGGTTGGAGATGTTAAGCATAGGGGCAAAGTTAAGGAGGGAAGATGAAAAGCGAGTAGGGTTTGACGAGTGGTTAGTGGGGCTGCAATGAGGGCGTTTAACGCAGGTAATCGCTTACTTTTTTTTGTATGATCTTTTTAACGCTTTCCCATGTTTGCCCTTTCAGGCTCACAGGGTCTTCGCTTTCTTCAGCATCGTCAAAATACGTGATAGCATTAGGAATGGAAATAAGTAACTGCTGTTTTGGGAATTTAGCGGTATAAAAAGTACTGATATCTTTCAGGCTGTAATGGTGAAACAGTTCAGCAAGGTCCCAGAAATCTTTTTTCTTACCCCGGCCAAGTAGCGCATTTATTTTCATGGCAGCAATATCTTCTGCCGCATACATTCTGACGCCATCTACTGTTTCAGGTTCTTTTAATAATGGGTGTGGGTGCTTTACAACATCCACTTTAATATTTTGGATAAAGCCGAAAATGCCAAATTTTTCTCTGTTGAATGTAATTACGAACTCGTCGCCAAATTCTGTTTCCAATGCTGCTGCAATTTCCTGGTTAGTAAATGGAAGATGACTGAATAAGTCAAGGTCAACGGAAGTACGGTGCCCATATTTCAGAGAGAGTGCGGTGTCGCCCACTAATGCAAAGTTCATTAGCGCGGGCATTGCTACTAACCTTTTTAATAGGGATAAAGTCCCGGGTTCAACTGTCTGAGTTTGTAACATCGGAAATCGGTTAAAGGGCGGTCAACAACAGCCGCTGCAAGATAGATTGTATGAAGTGTCAAATACTTAGCGTTTAACAATGCTTCTCTTACTTTATCATCCCCATAATATCTCCTGCAATTACGTATGTCTTCCACATCGCCCCGCTCAAATACCCTTTCGATAATAAAGTTGGCCTTGCCATCATAATCCAGTGTGGTAAAATTCACATCCCAGAAGATGCGGGGGTGAAAAACGGGTTTGGGCTTTTCATTCATGAGGATAAAATTACGATTTTTGAGGCAATGGGAAAGCTGCCGTAGTGCAGGGGTCTTTGTCTTTATCAGGCCAAAAGCGAAACACTTTGCCCGTATAACAGCCGGTCAGCTTCCATCTCTTCAATATCGGTATGGAGGCCTTTTTCAAGCCCAGCAAAAATTCTTTGGTCTCATAGTCCTGGTTTTTTTTACTCTCCGGACGTGCAAATAGATAGAAAGAATGATGGTAAATACGATGATCAGGATCCCGAGGACAAATTCCCCCCAGCTTATGCCAGAAACTTTTTACTGCCCCGGATCATGCATACCTTTTTCGTGTGTTTGATGACTTCCTGTTCAGCCATGATTTTATTATTAGTAATGATACAGTGTAAGTATAATACAGCTCTTTATTATGTAAACTATTTACTGGCACGAAGCTACATGGTCCATTCGGGAAAACATCGCTGACGGGCCTAAGTAATTGTTCGTATGGCCATGTAGCGTTTGCGCTACTTCACAATGATAGAAGCGACTATTTTTTGCCGCGTCATTCCGTCCTTTCTTTGTGCTGTTGAATTCAATACCAACGAGAAAAACCCGATCCATTATCCTTTGAAGTCCGGACCATCTATCCTTTGAAAACGAATATCCTTATGCTGTGAGAAACTGAAGATTTTAGATTTGAAAACCAATGATCCTTGTCCTGTGAAAACCTTTTTTTGATCCGTCCTTTGAAAAGCGTGTCCGTATCCACCTGAAATCTGTTTTGTAAACAATAACAAGACTCTATGAAATCCTTGTCTGCCCAAAACCTTGTTGCCCCTGCGGAGGGCAACAAGACGTTGAAGTCACTGGTGAACCGGCTTGTTACCGGGTTAGTACCATCTACGGTTCGCAACAGCAGTTTTATTATCAATGATGTGCCCGAAGGGTTGAAGATCGTTGCGGATACCGGGATCGTAGCCAATGTACTCTCTAGTCTTTTTTCTATCGTGACCGCACATTCGACCGGTAGTTGCATGCGCATTACTGCCAAATCTTACAACGATGAGATCCTGGTCCAGGTACGAAGCCACAGTATCAACGGCAGCACCCTGGCATATAATTTACAGGCCACACAGCCGATCGCTGAAAAGATAGGTGGCTGCCTGGGTGTAACCAGTCAATGGAAAAATGAGACGGTCATTGTTTTCAGTTTCTCCAACCTGGCGATTGCTGCCTGAATAAAAGATCGGCTAGCCCAACTTATTTATATACCTCAACTTCTGTCCCAGAATGCCGGTGGTTCAATCCCCAATGAACGCAGGTAAACCGTCCCCTGCCCCCGGTGATGGATCTCGTTATCGATCCAATAAAAAATAAAGAAGTATACAGGTCCGTCCCACTGACCAAAAGCCTTGTCCTGTTCCTGGAAACGCCCGTCAGGAATGGTGGGCCAGAGTGCATTCAATTGTTCAGTAGCCTCATCCCAGAGACCAAGCAATTCTGCTTTTGTGGAAGGTTTCGATGTTTGTGAAAAATGCGGCATATCCTGTGCCCGCTGCCATTTCCCTGTGATCACACCCTGCATACCAGGAACGGTCATATCCAGGAATTCCTGCACCAGCATGGCGAAAGGACGCATGCCACCAACAGAATAAGTAAATAATTTATCCTCGGGAAAAGCTTCGATCGTTTTTCGTGTCAGCCTGCGGTGGCCCTGCCAGTGTTCCAGTACCTGGGATGGGTCGATAACGATTGTAGTGGATAGATTGCCGTTGTTTGTCATAGCCGTTTTTTTAATTGTGTTGTTTCGTGGCACAAAGTAAGAACGGTGACTGACAACCCTATGTCACCCCCGTAAAATATAATTTCTTATCGGGCATATTTTAACAATTATTCGCAGTTCCATGTAAAATCGGCTACGATTTGTTACCGGACTCAAATATCTTTGAACATACTATTATTGCCAGGATGCCATTGATGCACTATGTCAGGAATTTGCTGATCTGTACTGTTCTTGCGGGAACTGGTAAGGTAGCGGCATCTCCTTTAACTGACTCTACGGTTTCGTCGTATTCTATTGAATTTATCGGATTTGCCAGTGATGCCGATTCATCCGGTTTTACATTGCCGTTCAGCCGGGCGGGTAACCTGATCCTGTTGCAGGCAAAAGTGGACACCACCGAAGGCAGTTTTGTACTGGATACAGGTTGCCCCCATCTTGTGTTAAACCTTACCTATTTCCGTAATTATCCCGTTCTCGCAGGAAACGAAGACAGGAATGGAATCACTGGCGCCGAATTTACTGCCAACCAGACCATGGTGGCCGATTTTACACTTGGGCGTTCCCACCAGTACCGGTTAACGGCCGACCTGGCGAACCTGGGTAATATCGAGAACAGTAAAGGAGTAAAGATCTTTGGCCTGATAGGGATGCAACTGCTCAACCAGTTCGAGATGATCATCGATTATGAAAAAAACCTGATCCACCTGCATCGTGTCAGCAGGAAAGAAGCGTCTTCCTACCGGCATGAGATGCTCAGCGATACATCGGCTTATACTATCGTGCCCATTACTATTACTGATGACCGCATCATGGTACAGACCATACTGGCCGGGAAAAAGATAAAGCTGATCATCGATAGCGGTGCCGAGACCAACCTGTTGGATAGCAGGCTGCCGGATAAGGTTTTTGAAAATGTATCAGTAACGGGCAGAACGATGCTGAGCGGTGCCGGCAACACAAAGATCGAAGTACTGAGGGGCGACCTGAGGACATTGATGATCGGGAAGCGTTCGATCGAAAGCCTCCCGGTATTGATCACCAACCTGGAGAAAACATGCTTTGCCTATGGGGGTTGCGTGGACGGGATACTGGGATTTGACTTCCTTTCACTGAAGAAAATAGGGTTTAACTTTGTAACCGGTAAAATGTATATATGGAAATGAGGCAGCGGATAAAACGATTGATACATAATGGCTGGCGAAGCGTTGCCATTATCGTACTGGTGACGATGGCTACAGGCCTCCGTGCTGTTGCCCAGGACAGCATTTATGTCGGCTTCACCCCCATGAAATTATGCACGATCAAGAACGGCAAGATGCAGATCCTGCTCAGTAAGAATCTCCGCGACTCAGAGCTCGATAGTTTTATCACCCAGTTTGATCTTGGCCACCTGGCGTTGAAACGATTCATCAAAACCGGTTTTGCGGATTCGATACATGGCAATGGCTGGGAAATAGGCATGAATACAAAAGTTGGTTTCATGCTTAGCAAGCCATTGTTGGGAGCTGATATGAATGACCCGGCCGAAAGGATCATTTTCACCAGCGAGCACCCGCCATTTGACCTGATGTTTCCATCGGTCAGCAGTTCGGTCTGGTTTGGTTACAACCGTTTCCGGAATAAAACCTTTGCCATCCGTGATTCAGTGGCCCGTTTCTTTCTACGCGGAAACCCGGGTGCAAAAAAAGTGATGCTTGCCGGAAGTTTCAATGAATGGAACCCGGATCTCTTATCGATGACAAAAACGGATAGCGGTTGGATCGCCGGCGTCAAACTTTCACCTGGCAAATACTGGTATAAATTTATCGTGGATGGTAACTGGACGGTTGATACGGATAACCGTACCAATGAGAACGATGGGCTCGGTAATACCAATTCGGTCTTTTATTTTCCCAACACGTTGTTTAAATTAAAAGGCTATAAGGAGGCTAAAAAAGTATTCCTGGCTGGCAGCTTCAATGCGTGGCAGAGTAAGGATCTGCCGATGAATAAAACAACAGGCGGTTGGGAATTGCCCGTTTATCTCGCGGATGGCACCCATACCTACCGGTTTATAGTGGATAAGAATTGGATAGCTGATCCTGAGAATCCGCTCGGTTATCCCAATGAGCATAACGATTTTAATTCGGTCATCAGCATCGGTAAATCCTACCTGTTCAAGTTCGATGGATATAAAGATGCCAAAAAAGTTTATTTATCCGGTTCATTCAATGGATGGAATGAACGGGAGTTGCCTATGTTCAAAACGACGACTGGCTGGGAACTGGCTTATGTCCTGGGATCGGGCAATCATGAGTATAAATTTATTGTAGATGGGAAATCGATCGCGGACCCCGGAAGTTCTTCATCCAGTCCGGATAAAAACACATCTTACCTCGTACTGGACGCTAACTATACTTTCCGGTTAAAGGGCTTTGAATCAGCTAAAAAAATCTTTCTTGCCGGGGATTTCAATTTTTGGAGTTCCAACTCACTAGCTATGAAATATGAAAATGGGGAGTGGACATTCCGGGTGCATCTTTCACCGGGTAAGCACCTGTACAAATTTGTAGTGGATGGTAAGTGGATAATGGATCCGGGGAATACACTCTGGGAAGAGAACGAGCACAATACCGGTAATTCCATAGTCTGGATAGAAAAATAGCGCAACCAATAGCCCTGTCACGGCGTCAACACTTCGTCCCGGACGAACCAATAAAACTTACTACCTTTAATAAGAACCTTAAACCTGGCCAGCCATGCGCTTATTATTTATCCTCCTGTTCAGTTTTGCCGGCAGCAGCCTGCTGGCACAAACCAAAGAAATAGCCTTTAAAAGCCACAGCGGTAATACAGAGTATTTCAAAACTACCCTCAACGATGAATTCTTCGACAACGGGGATGGTGGCTTTGGTTTGCCGGCGCCAACGAAAGTAAAGAGTTATAAACTCGACAGCGTTTTCTATATATCCGATACGGTATCGGTCATTGTTATCAGGGAATACCAGCGGACGGAACACGAACAGGAAAAAAATGCCCGGCTTGTCGGGGTAAGAAAAGATACACTCTACCGCGATTCATTACTGGGACATCGGCATAAGCTGGACAGTATCAAAGCAACCCTCGGAAAATTGGGTTATTATATAAACCCGGTAGAAGAGATCATATTCGTCGGCTACGACAATAAAAAATCAAAGAAGAATAAAGACAAGAGCAAGGACAATTTTGTCTCCCCGGTAGGTATTGGCGACGGACCGGGTAATTCTCCTTTTGACGGGAAACTGGTGCTGATGCTGGGAACGATCCTGGTATTAGCACTGTTGGGAGGCTGGGTGTCCTGGAAATTCTACCAGCCAAAGTTTCAATAAGGACGCTACGCTAACTGGTAAACAAGCTGCTGCATGAAAAGGAGTTTTTTTCTCCGGAGAAGTCTCTTTGGACAAACACTTGCTTCTTTTTTTGCGCTGTACGGGATCCTGTTCATCCCATTTCCTTTTTATCTTACCAGGGTACAATCCACGGTCACTGATCTTATTTTCGGCAAGCTGGTCGGCTTTGTATCAGCAAAAGTATTTGGAAGACCATTGCCGGATAACAGCGTGTATTCGGATTCGACTTCCATGTATATCCTGGTGTTGCTCCTGTTCATTCTTTCTCTTATTACAGCATTATTACTTCCACGTATAGACAAATGGACGGTCTATCGCCCGAAGCTGCTTGATTTTATTTATAAACTATGTGTTTATTATCTCGCCCTTCAATTGTTGAAATACGGGGTCGATAAATTATTCAAGAACCAATTTTACCTGCCGGAACCTAATACACTGTATACACCGGTCGGAAGGCTGGACAAGGATATCCTGTACTGGAGCTCGATGGGCACTTCGCATTTCTATAGTGTATTTATGGGGGTATTGGAAACGGTGGCTGCGGCCTTCCTGCTATTCAGGAAGACAAGACTTATCGGTTTATTGATGGGTCTTGCGGTCATGGTGAATGTGGTAGCAGTGAATTTTGGATTTGATATCGGCGTGAAACTTTTTTCATTGTTTTTATTGTTCCTGGATCTTTATTTGTTAAGTCCCCATGCGCGGAGACTGTACCAGGTCTTAACCCAACAAGCGGTCACAGGAAATTCAGCCGCGCCAGGAGTAAGGAGAACTTTCCTGCTATCTTTTATAAAATGGTTTGTCATCGGCCTGATCCTGCTTGAAGTGCTCTATCCATTTATCAGGGCTAACAACTTTAATGATGACCTGGCCAAACGTCCCTACCTCCACGGAGCATACGAAATAAAGCGGATGATCAGTCATGGCGATACGGTGGTGTCACCAGAGTGGAAGCGATTGTTTATTCATCGCCGGGGTTATATGATCTTCGAGAACAAACAGGATAGCATGCGGGACTATAAATTCGATTACAATAGCAAAAGAGATGAGTATATACTGCATGACCGATACCAGCGAACCATACGTAGGGTGACTTTGACCTATATTGAACGCGACAGCATTTTACTGGTACGATTCCACGACATCACTGGAGGGACCACATTCGAAACGAAAGCGATCGACTGGCGCAAACTCCCCGCGCTTAAAAAAGGATTTCACTGGACCACGGATTAATATTTACATATTTATTGGTTTCACCATGGAGCTAAACTTTTTGGGCTAAAGCCCGGTTTGAATGATACCTCATAACCACGGGTTTAAACCCGTGGCAATTAAATTTTTTGAGCTAAAACCTGGTTTGAATGATACCTCATAGCCCTGAGTTTAAACCCGTGGCAATTGAACAGAATCTTGAAATGGGTTTTAACCCCGATGGAAGAATCTTTTAGAGGTGAATCTGCGCCTTTTCATTTTAGTATAAATGCTTCCACAAATTTTTGTTTAGGAAATCATAAGAAATCTCTTTTTTCATAAAGTATTGTTGTAACAACTCTCCACCGCTTGCCGGTAATCAGCACATGTGTAATTTTTCATTCTCTAAAAAAGATAAAGCCTATTTGATGCTTCTCTACACTTAACCAACAACTATAACACTGGTTACACCACATAATGGATAAATTTCTGTTTACCGACGGAACAAATGGGGTGAGAGAAGCACAGTCGCGGGAAGAATTGGAAAACTGGATCGCAGCTGCAACAGAACCGGGAAAAGTAAAGGTCTGGTTGTTCAGCAGCAATGAATGGATCAGTTATGCCGCTTATCGCAAGCTTATACCGGCAGCCGCCAGGAAAGAGGCAGTTATTCTCACCGATCGTCCTGTCACTATCTCTAACCGGGGACCGGTCAAAAGATCGGCCTGGCTGAAAAAATTTTTATACCTCACCGGAGCCGCGGCGGGTGTTTTCCTCGTATTCAATTTCACAAGACTTAAATGGGAGAGGGCTGACCCGGTCAGCAATGCAGCAGCAAGACCAGCCAATGTTCCGGAGATGGATGTCGATTCGCTGATCACGACAATTGAGGATAACCGCGGGCAACTCCTGGACAGGAGCACCAGGACCAACCTGCGTCTCCGCAACACATGGCCTGAGCGGGTACTGTTACAGGTGACAGCCGACAGGGAGACCAGTGGTAATAATTCCCGCTTTTTTAATGTGGACATTTCGATCGATAACACAACTGGTTTTCCGCTCGACAAGGCAGTCGTGAAACTGGTGATCTGGAAGAACGGGAAAGAACAGATGTCGGATACCGTACATTTTAGTCCGATCCGCTACGACCAACTGGCCAAACGGGAACTGGATTTTCGTTACCGGGGTGACAGTGTTTCTGTTTCATTCGAGTCCATCAAAGCCAAAGCATTCAATTTCTGTTATTCCGCAGCTACAAAAAATAATTCCGGTAATTATAATGATCGCTGGTTCTGCCGCGAGTAAATCTTGAATCAAAAATCCTCAATCAAAAATCTTAAATAACATCATGGCCCTCTATTATCTTCCCGTTCTGATCCGCAGCGACCGTTATTTCGTCGCAAGGCTGGAGCATACTCCCGTTGCAACGGTTCCAACAGATTTCAATTTTGTGGTTCATGCGGAAGACCGGGTGCTTACCCCGCTGCTCACGATCGAGGACCCGGGTAAGATCGTACTGAACCAGATGGCGCCATCCGATAAACAGGATATCCCATTGCGGGAATGCCATATCTCGCTTCAAAAGAATGGTGATGATTTTGAATTGGTGATCCGCAAGAACAGCGGGTTCGTGGTAGAACCTTATTATGACGAGGAAAGCGGGCTGCGGCTGGATTATTCTGCCGATCAGAAGAGAGTATCCGTTGGATTTTACCGTTACCGGGTAGAGAAAGTGCCATTCCAGTTGAAACTAACGCTGGTTCATAGTCCTGAAGAAAAATATTCCGGTGAGTTCCAGTTCACCATCGTGCCGTCAACGGATTGCCAGCGGGTGGTGATCGATTTTGGAAGCGAAGCCAGCCAGGTCGGGTATAAGAATTGCGGACCGCAGTCAGCCGTCGTGTCCTATGATATCCTCGGGAACATTATCAGCCAACTCACTATCGCCGGCAATGCCCCCAACGGGTGGAAGAGGGAGGATTTTTTAAATCAAGAAGCGGGTCAGCAAATGCTCTACCGTTCTTTTTACGCGGTCAAAAAAAAGATCAACACCTCCACCAGGAAAACATTCCCTTTCAATTTTACCAGTGACCTGGCAAATGATGAGATCAGGCTTTTTATAACCCGCCAGGAAGTGGCGGCTACACAGCTTTCTTTCCGGGATGACTACGAGATCATCCCCAACCTGAAACTGGGGATCGAGAAAAGCCTGCAATTGTCGATGGGTGATCATTCGGAAGATTACAGTATCCGTTCGCATAAAAAAGAACTGATCAGTGCGGTACTGCTCCGGGTATTGCGATTGATGATCAGTACCAAACCTTCTTTTCAATCAGGAGGCATTATTGTTACCTTACTGGTGCCGAATATTTATACACAACATGATGTTTTCGGGCTGCTGAATGAACTGAGGAATCAGACCGGCCGTTTGCTGGATTCACTGAATATCCCCGGTAATGTATTGTATATAGAATACGAGACCATTTCAGAGAGCGATGCGGCCTTTATGGGCTACCAGCAAACACATCCAGATGAAGTGGATCTTTCCAACGGCGAGATCGCATTGGTGATCGATTGCGGGAAGGGCACCACTGATATTTCCATGCTGCTGGCGGATGATAACCAGAACTATTCCAGCTTTTTCAGAACAGGTTTTGCCGGTGCAGGGAATGTATTGCTCTACGGTTTTGCGGAAGACTTTCTCACACTGGTATTAAAAGCGATACCGGGCAGTAACGATATTTCCGTAAAGGATTTTATCAGCCGTCACTTACTGGATCAGCATCTCACGGCCGATGTCCTGAATTTTATCCAGCTGATGGAGGAACAGAAGAAAAGATACCATAGCCTCCAGCCGGTGGGGATCACGGAGTTTGCACAACTTGCCGAAAATTCGGTCAGTACGGAAAGAACGATCGGGAATTTATACAAGGATCAGTCTACTTTACTGCAATATGCTGACGTGATCCTGAAGGATAGAAGCATTCGATGGGATGATGAAGTGACAGGGTTGGTTCATAAAGCTACCGACTGTATTGTTCATTGCATCATTGCCAGCATCAAAGATGTGATGACCAGGGATATCAAAAAAAGAATAAAAACGGTAATGCTGAGTGGCCGTGCTTTTTATTTTGATGAACTGAGAAAGAAACTGGAAAAGGAGCTGAATGAATTGTTAGGCACTTCAGTGAAGATAAATACGATACCGGCGGGCAGGGTCTTGAATAATAAGAATGTAGCGATCCACGGCGCTTTCAGCGGAGCGTACAAGATCACCGATTTTACAGGTATTCCTATCGATAAGAAAGAAGGTCTTTCCAGGAACAATGATGTACTCAACAATAATATCTATCTCTATCGCGGTATCAAGATCGAACCGGGGAATGATATCTTATACAATGCAGCTATTGTACGGAGAAATAACCAGGAGCTGAAAGCTTTTAAGAATAAGACTGTTGATATTTATTTCACCCGTGACAATATCTATCTCCGCCTGATGGAAAACCAGAAAGTAAAGGATGTCCGGTCGCTGTACAGTATCCTTAGTTCTGTTGCTGAAACCTATTCACCGATCCAGGATATGAAAGCTATCTCGATGTTCCCGGCTTATTCCGGGGACCTGGCTTCTATCGATGCCGTTTACCAGGATGTGATGAAAGATAAAGTGATGAACCTGCGGAAGCCGGCAAAGAAAAAGCAGGGCATTCTCCAATTCTTCAATTTTTAATTGTCCAATCATGAAAATGCGCTATACCATTTACTTGTTTCTCCTGCTGCTCCTGTTTTCAATGGGCACCAGTGCACAACCGGGTGAACAGGCAGGTCATAAACAGTTGCGGATCGTGGATACCTTGTCGGCAGCGGAGAAAAACAACCGTAATCCCATACTTCTCCGGTCAGAGATCGATTCCCTGGTAAGTCAATACAATGCAAGCCTTGCCACTCCAAAAAAGGATGAGCCCGTTACGACTACCAGTAACAACAATGGCTATATGCTTGGCGGATTGATCGCTATCATTGCTTTGCTGGGTGTTGTGATCTCTATCTTATACCGTCATCAACGGAAGATCAACAGGACCATCGCGGGATTGCAGTCAAAGCAAAAAGATGCTGGTCTTACGGTGGTCAATGGTTCGCAGCCGGCGACAAAGGATAGAAAAGGGAAAGTAACGGTACAGTCACTGGAAACAAAGATCAGTAACCTGGATGCCGAATTGCACAAACTCTCGAAAGAGAACGAGGGCTTGAGCCGGGTGATCAAAGAATACAATGGCATCCAGCATGAATATGAGTCGCTGAAGCATGGTATCCAGAAAGCGTATAAGGTGAAGAATTACCCGGGCTATGACAAAACGAAAGATGAAACGGTGGCTATGCAAGGAGTGCTGGATACAGAGAATGCCGTGGCTGCTTATGCTTATGAAAAATTCCTGAAACCGATATTGACGATCACCGATGCCAATAAGAACAGTCCCGCGAGGATCAATGCAACTGACCAGGAAAAACTGATCGACTTGCTTGTTTCACTCTCCCTGTTATATATCGAATACCTGTACCTGCGCGTAAATGACCTATCCATTGGAGGGAAGATGGTGGAACGGATACAGGGTTTGAGTAAAGGGAATGGACTGGATGCTTCACTATTAAAGAAACTGAACACGGAGTTTGGCAGCCGGGCATTGGTTATTAAAATGGCGCTGAGCAAGACCGGGGTCCGGGGACTTTCTTATCCCGTTTTTGACGAGACCAACTTGAACCAATAATCATCCGCACCATGCTGAAATTTCTCACAAGCCTCAGTTTTTTATATGCTTTCACGATCCTGGTACTGTTTGTATACGGACTGCTTTATTACAGGAGTTTTGTAAAAAATGGTTACCAGCGCCGGCGATTTCCATTGGTATTCCTGCTGATCGGGGCGGCCTGTTTTTCTTTTTTGTATTTTAATATACATGCACCGCTTTCACTTAAGACATTCAGCAACCTGGATCATCATTTTATCCGGCATGACGGATTCAGGGTGGCCCGCCAGATCGAATTAGGAAGAACAGACACTTTAAATTTCAAGGGAAATGCCTTCAATAGTTTTGTTTTATCAAAGCAGGAGAAGCAAGTGAAGGTACTTTCTGTTTATTCCGAAGAACCCCTTTATCTCGCTACAGGGAATTCCTATAAATTGTTATCAGCTACCCTGCCGGCGGAGGATCACAGGATATTTTACCGGTTAGGTGATGTTGAAGTGGAAGTAAAGGTAAAAGGAGACAGCAGTATCGCTTTAAAGATCGATAGTATTGCTGTAGCGACCGTGCCCGTAGACATTCAGAAAGGCGCATCCCTGTGGACGTTATTAAAAAATGACACAGGATTTATCAATTCAGTTTTTTATACGAATGAAAAGATTACTGCTTCACTGAGAACGATCCTCCTGCTCAGGGATGGAGTGGGTGAAAATGCTGCCGGAACGTTAAAGTATTTTTTTTCCGGCCAGTATTTCAGGCATGCAGGTATCATTGTATATGATCATGCTGAAGTTTCCCGGAAGGACATAGCTTTTGAACAATGGATTCCCGACGGATCGGTTATCGCCTGGGGACTGGGCTTACTGGACAATAACCGCAACCAGTTCAGGATAAAATACCTTGGTGCCGACAGTTTTGCCCTGGCATCCCGGTATCCTGTTTCCTATCCGTTGACAGAAGAAAATAATGAAGACTGGACAAAACACCCTGTTACCAGATTCCTTGTTTCGGATGCAAAAGATATGCAGCAAATGCCTGCCGTATTTGGCGAAGGATTTATGTTTGCTCCTTTTAATGGCGATAATACCATTGATTTTTCACCGGTATTATTAAGTTATACAAAGGATGAAGCGAATGCTTCGCTGCAATTGCAGGCAAAATTCATGAATGGTAGCGGACAACCTGCTGTTTCCAATAACCAGGTCATCCTGCCTGCGAAAGCGTCTAATTTCAGCTGGATATTTTCGATCCAAAACTCGTTCAACTGGAATTTCGGGAGCCGAAACCTGTCATCCAGCAACTGGCAATTGCTTTTATTCGGAACACTGCTTTTATTTTTTGTCCTGGTCTTTGCCAGCTCCCTGTTGAAACCGGCCAACAAGCTCAGCTGGATCTGGCAATTGCTGGCCCCGGTAACCCTGGTACTGCTCACGACCCGCTTTTTTATGTACTGGCGCTACAAGAGTTTCCCACCGTACGAGGCGCTGGATCTTCCTTCGCAGCAACAGCTCAATAGTCTATCGAATTTCGGAATCATTGTTGCAGCAGGATTTGTGTTGGCAGTCATCTTCGGGTTTAGTTTTCTGAAATGGATCTATGTGTCAGCCAGGAAGCGATCCGCGGCCATTTTGAATCGACCCTATCACGGCAGTTTTGAAGAGAGAGACATTATACAGGAGGATAGGATCGGTAACCGGATCAGCCGCAACCGGCTGGTAAAAAAAAATGGGCTCAGCAGTTTTTATTTTGTCTCCTGGTTACTCATCCTTACAGGTGGGGGGGCATTTGCTGCGCTCAATGGATTTGATCCTACTACCAGTCGTCACCTTGCCATTGGGCTGGTACTGCTCTATTTTCTATTCCTGTATATATCCTACAAATATTCCCCGTTGGTAACATCCGCGGAAAAAAGCTGGTGGAGTATCAGTACATCCAGAGTCTTTGATATCATCATCAATAACCCCGTCAAGATATTATTGTCAGTCAGCCTGCTGGCTTTGTTTGCCTTCGTGGATATCGGCTTTGCCATCATCTTTCTGAACTTTCTTTTATTCAACGAAGCTTTTCTCTGCATCAACTATGCGATCGCCGGTTTATCGGCTGGCAGCAGGAAGAATGCGGGCTTGTTTGGAATGCTGGGAACGGTCTATCTTCTTTTATTTGTCATCAACCTGGTGTATGGCCCTTATATTTTTAAATACCTGCTGGAACTACCGCAACTATTGTACACGGGCGGTTATATACTTTTCGCTATTCTTATTTCGTATACGATCGGCCGCTTATTATTCCGCTGGTCAAAACGTAAGCGGAACCTGGCTGGCCTGGCATCATGTGCCGCCTTATTTTTTATTGCCTTCCTGTTCTTTCCCAAAGAAAGAATTCTGAGCAAGGCGGCTATCACCAAGTACAGGATCGATGTGATGACGATGCCGGTAGAACAGGCTGTCGAGATCGCTTATAAAGACGGCAAGACCTACGAACCCGTGATCAGGGCGGCGCAGAACCAATGGTTCATCAATACATTCATCTATGAAAAGAATAACCCTGCCGTGAACAGCGCCGGGTTTCATTTATTACCGCATGCCCCGCAAAATAAAGGGGCAAAATATAATGCACAGGCCACAGACCTGGTCGCCAGCCGTTTCTTTATCGCGGAGCATGGCAAATGGTCGGTGCTGTTGTATGTCTTGTTATTGCTGGTACCCACAACCCTGCTCGCATCTTTTTATAAACTTTATCCTGATTTCACGAACCGGATCAATAATAACTATCCAACGATCACCGCAGGATTTTCCTTGCTGAATTATTTACTGATCACAGCATTGCTGGTGATACTCGCCGCCACCGGGCGTTATATTTTCTTCGGGCAGGACCTTCCTTTTGGGAGTATACTCAGTAAACAATCCATTTTATTTCCTTCGATACTGATCGTGGTGATCGTCTGGTTGTTCAAGAACATCCCGCTCGAACAATACCCCAACCGGAAAAAATTAATACCCGGCGCCATTGTATTCGGCGGACTGACCTTGCTATTGGTGCTGGTTAAACCCGCTTTCAACAAAGACAGGGAATTCGGCGTGTCAGGATTGGCAAAGGATATGGATTCGTATATAGAGTTGCGGCTTCAACCGGTCTTCGATCATTTTGATACATCAAAAGCTACAAGACGATTACCGATGAATAAAAAAGACCAGCTTTTCTCCGATTCACTCCGGGAAATGCTGGCAGCCGGTTTTATGGAAGATGCTGGCGAATTCCTTAGCAGGGAGATCAAAGACTATACACGATCCGGCTTTTCCCGTCACCTTGATCAGCGCAAAATGTTGTATCTCGATCTTTATTCCGGCAGACCACAATTGGCCGTGAACGATAATTATTTCAGGATCGAAGCACCCCCGCATTTGCAGCAATCATGGACCGGTAATATATTCAGCGACACCACCCAGTATACGATCAGTTGCTGGAATTCCGCGACCGGACAGGTGATCAATAAGCAGGTGAGCAGTTATACAACGGAACGCAATGCTGTGTTAACCGGGGGTCTGCAACTGGTATTCAGAAAGAAGTATGAGGAGAACAGGTATGGAGAATTGTGCCTGGTGAATGTTTCGGGTTCGCCCTTAACGTTAAGAACGGGTGCCGGATTGTTGGAGTTTAGTAAGAATGATACGTTCTCACTTCCCAACCCCGGGAAGATACATATCACCGGTGCGGATGGTAAGGAGCAGTTGCTGGTGATACAACCCGATGCCTTCATGAAAAACTTCTATGTAAATGGCAATCGCTTTTATGTGTATCCCATGGGCAGCGATTTTATCTGGGCGAGAAATTTTGCTGAAAGCATTTCTTCAGAATACACGGCGAAGGGACAGGTAGATAAAAATGCTTTTGTGTCACTGGATGCCCGGCTGATGGATACGCTTTCTGCAAAGATCCGTTTGATGATGACCAGGGATACCGCCTATCATTCCGGTGCGGAATACGGGATCTGTATCGCCGATGGAAATGGGCGGCTGGTGGCCATGACGGATTTTATAAAAGGGATGGAAAGACCGAATCCCAATGACAAAGCGGGATTTAACCGGGTGATCCGTGGCGGGAACGGATGGATATCCCAGTCATTGCTAAGAAAGCAGATCGGGAATATCAATTTGCTCCGGATGAATCCCGGCCCGGGCTCCACGCTGAAACCTGTTGTGTTCACCGCCATTGCTTCCCGGCTAAAAATGGACTGGGATGCTTTTGCCGCGGAAGGATTTTCACAGAAACAGGAATTCTTTGGTGGGGAAAAGGTAGCGGAATACGATTTTGAAAAGAACAACGGCCGTATTGCTTCTGTAGTGGACTACTTACGTTATTCGGATAATTATTATCATAGCAACCTGTTGTTGCTGGGCTCTTATTCCAAACAAGGGCTCTCTGCGTTGCTGGCTAAATATTTTGCCACACAAAATCCTGAAGCGGGTTTTCACTGGCCTTATTTCAGTTACAACGGAAAGCAATACTGGCTGAATGGGTTTGAAAACTGGCCGGGATATATCAACGGCAAAGCCAATTTCGGGTCCGACAGTTCTTTTGTATCAACGGGTCTGTTCAATAACTACGGGATCTATACTTATCGCAATGGTCACCAGTTTGACAAATTCACTTCTGCTTACGACTCGGTTCTTTTCCAGGGATCGCACAGAAGATCAGGGTTTATCCTGCCCGAGTATGCTTTGTTCGATCAGAAAGGAACGGGGATGGATAATGGAAAACCCAATGAAGTGTTTATGTCTTCATTCCGCGGACATGTAAAAGGCAGCAGCCAGGTAATGATGCCCCCGGTAAAAATGCTGGATGCATTCGGGAAGATGATCAGCCAGAACAGGAATTATTCGCTGACCTTAAATCCTTACGCCAAAGAAGCTTCTTTCAACGCTTTTGCTGTTGATAATGGAGTAAGCTATAACCAGTACCTCTCTATTGTTCGGGAAAAAGTTTTTGAAGGGTTACAACAGGCATTGTTCAGTGGAACGGCGGCCCGTTTGGGTACGATGCTAAAAGATGGAGCCCCTTATTATTATTATGCAAAGACAGGAACCACCGGTAATGATGAATCCAAAACGAAATCGAAACTATTTGCTATCATCATTTCAGAGAAGGATGTGACGAGCCCCGGGTTTAATTTCCGGAAGAATAAATTCTATACGATCTATTTCACCTCCCAGAACGGGCCAGCGAAGCAGAACGAAGAATTCCAGGCTGCCATTATTCAGTATGTGCAGCAATCACCTGCATTTAACCGGTATATGAAGGGAAAGGATCAATAATTCTCTTCCATGGGTATCAACAGCGCCTGTTCAACAGGTACCATCTCACCATTCAGGCAAATGAGCTGGGGTGATTCCTTGCTGACCTCCTGTTGCAATTCTGTCTCTATCTGCGTAAGATCTTTTAGAAAATTATTGACGGGCAATACCATCATGTTCAGGTACTGTCCCGTTGTATTATAAAAGGAGGAAAATTCATCCTTGATAAAAGTCACACCGTCATGGATAAGATTGACACCACCTTCCAGTCCTTTCTTCGCCTGATCGTAACCCTGCTTAAGAAAAGAGTTAATGGTCATCTTGTTCTCATTCAGAACCTGGGTCTCTACTACACTTGACTGGGGATTTGGGTTCATAACAATTAATTTGACAGAAATGCTGAAAGATTCATGCCAGAGTTGCTGCGAAAAATGATCCTGTAATGACAATCAATTAAGGCAGTACAAAAATGTGGAAAAATCAGATTGTAGTAAGAATAACTTATTGTTACCGGTCCAGATATGTGAAAAAAACAGAAGGTGTAACAACCTATTTCGTCCATTCCCAAAGTTCCAACTTGACCTTGTCTGGAATTTTTTCCCCAGATTGTTTCAGTGTCAGCAGCATATTTCCACGGTGGTGCGATTCGTGGGAAACAAAATATCCTAGCAGAGGTATTACTCCCGTTTTGAAACCTTTTACTTTACCGCCGCTGTCCCATGCCCGGTCGAGTAGTTCGGAGATGCCTTTGGCAGAATCTTCCAGCACTTCAAGGAGTAGCCGACGGTCAAACGGTGCTTCTTTATCGATGGATCTGGATTTTTTAAATATGTCATTGGCGCAAGTGTTCAGCCATTGCATCCGGACATTATGAATATGTATCCACTGCTGGTATACCGTTCTTCCTCCACGGGTGCTCAGTGTTTTCCCCATGCCCTCGTCGGAGATTGCATCGCACAGGAGATTGTTTTTGCTTTGATGAATGACCCAGGTGTTGAGGAGTTGTTCTTTCATGGCACTAAAATAAAAAATCCCTCTCTTTTGGAAGAGAGGGATCTATGGGGTTAAAAACAGGTTGTATTAATTATTACCCTTTGATTTGGGTTTTGTAGCTTTTGAAGCCTTTTCAGCTTGTTTGATCTTTTCCTGTTCTTTGGTATACAATTCAAATGCTTCAACGCTCAGCACTTCACCAGTGATCTGAACGGTTTTGGGTTGCGGAACCCCTGAAAGTTGTATGTATACATCTTTATTGATAGGACCAACAGCAGCGGAGTTATATTGTACTTTCAGTTTGGCAGTTTCGCCGGGAAGGATAGGATCTACGATCTTTTCCGGGGTGGTACAACCACAGCTGGCCCAGCTATTTTCTACTACGATAGGTTTATCGCTGATATTCTTGATCTCGAAAGAATAGGTAACAGGTGTTCCTACGATCACCTTTCCAAAATCATGTTTATCAACATTGAATTTCACCACATCATCCGCTTTTGTTTGCACGGGTTGGGCAACGGGAGTGGTCTGTGCTCTTACAGCAACACTGAGTACAAGAGCAGCGGCAATAGATAAGATCTTCTTCATGGTTTATAAAATTTAAAAGGATTGTTTTTTTAAGAAATCAACAGAGGCATTGGCCGGGGCAGAACCTTCGGGTACTTTCCATACCGTGCCTTTTATCTTGATCTGTTTTGTTTGATTAGCATTATACGTGATCGTGATCGGTTTTTCAAAATAGCCTTCAGCGGCAGCGTTATAACCTACCCTGATCTTTACAGTGGCGCCCGGGGCAATCGGGTCACGGCTCCATTCGGGAGTAGTGCATCCGCAACTCGCATGTACATCATCCAGTTTCAACGGAGTCTTGCCGGTATTGACGATCTCAAAAGAATAATAAACAGGTTTACCCTGCGGGATCTGTGAAAAATCGTGTTCGGTCTGTTTTATTAGTAATACATCTTCAGGGCCAGTCGGGCCGGGGGTGCCATGTGCCTGGTGTTGTACTTGAGCACCGGCAAAAAGAGATCCTCCCAGCAGTACCAACAGTGTCATGAATTTCCTCATAGTAGTGTATTTAACAGCCCCAAATTTAAAGAAAAGATGCCAGATTACACAGATGGGTTGCAGCCAGTTACAGGTATTTTTTCGGCCTGAAAAGGACGTTTAACGGGCAAACGAGGGGGGTGATTCCATTCTTCCTATTTTTGCTCTATGGAATCATCCCCCGAGATCATCACGGACGCCGAAAAACTTTCTTATGACAAGTTCAGGGAAGCCGTATTGAATGACTATCGCGTGGCTTGTATAAGCAGGGAAACCAGCCTGTTAGGCCGTAAAGAAGTATTAGGTGGCAAAGCCAAATTCGGCATTTTCGGCGATGGAAAGGAAGTGGCTCAGGTAGCCATGGCCAAATTCTTTCAGCCCGGGGATTTCCGTAGCGGTTATTACCGCGACCAAACCTTTATGATGGCCGCGGACCTGGCCACCACCGAACAGGTCTTTGCGCAATTATATGCAGATCCCGACCCGGTACGCGAACCTTTCAGCGCAGGCCGGCAGATGAATTGCCATTTTGCCACACCCATGGTGAATGAAAAAGGAGAATGGCTGGAACTGACAGCCCTAAAAAATGTTTCGGCGGATATCGCCCCCACGGCCGGCCAAATGCCAAGAGGGCTTGGACTGGCTTATGCCTCCAAAGCTTTCCGGCATATTGAACAACTCCATCCGTTCAGCCATCTTTCAAAGAATGGTAACGAGGTTTGTTTTGCTACCATCGGGGATGCTTCCACCAGTGAAGGCCATTTTTGGGAAACGGTGAATGCAGCCGGTGTACTACAGGTGCCCCTCGCTGTTTTTGTATGGGATGATGGTTACGGTATCTCCGTTCCCAAAAAATACCAGACCACAAAAGCATCGGTTTCAGAAGCGCTGAGCGGGATGCAGAAAAATGACGGCACGAATGGTATACATATTTATAAAGTAAAAGGATGGGACTATGCCGGTATGTGCGAAGCGTTTGAAGAAGGGATAAGGCTGGCAAGGGAAAACCACACGCCTGTTCTTTTCCATGTCGAAGAGATTACCCAGCCACAGGGTCATTCTACTTCGGGTAGTCATGAACGCTACAAAGACCCCGAACGGCTCGAATGGGAAAGAGAATGGGATGGGATAAAAAAAATGAAGGAATGGATCATTGAAAATGCGCTGGCGGTGGAAGACGAACTAAATGGGATCGCCGAAAAAGCAAAAGAACATGTACGGGATAGTAAAAGATCGGCCTGGGAGCAATTTATTACACCCGTCAAAAACCAGGTGGCCAGGGCTGCCGACCTTCTCCATACGATGGCGAATGCGTTGCCTCAACATAGCCCCGCGTTGCAGGCAATGGCCGATGGACTGTCTGCTGTCCGCGACCCGCTTCGCCGGGATGTGGTAAAAACATTGCATAGCGCTCTTCAACTGGCGGGCAATGCCGATGCGGCATACCGGGCAAGGGATTATTATAATGACCTGGCAGCGGAAAACCGGAAACTGTATAATACACATCTTTATAATGAAGGGGAGATGAGTGCACTGAAAGTGGCGGAAGTAAAAGCTTCGATTGCTGAAGATGCGCCCACCGTGAATGGATTTGAAGTGTTGAATAAATTCTTTGATGAATTATTTACGGCTAATCCAAAAGTGATCGCTTTTGGAGAGGACCTGGGTTATATCGGGGATGTGAACCAGGGTTTCAGTGGCTTGCAACAAAAGCATGGAGACCAACGGATATTTGATACCGGTATCCGTGAGCTGAGTATCATGGGACAGGGACTTGGGCTGGCGATGCGGGGATTGCGGCCGATCGCCGAGATACAATACCTCGATTATTTGCTCTATGGTTTACAACCGCTGAGTGATGACGTCTCCACCCTGCATTACCGCACCGCCGGTCAGCAATCCTGCCCGCTGATCGTTCGTACAAGAGGACACCGCCTGGAAGGCATCTGGCATAGCGGTTCACCCATGGGAATGGTGATCAATGCGCTGCGGGGAATGTATATCTGCGTACCCAGGAATATGACACAGGCCGTAGGAATGTATAATACACTATTGCAAAGCAATGATCCGGGACTGGTGATCGAATGCCTGAATGGTTATCGCCTGAAAGAAAAATTACCTTCCAACTTATTAGAGTACACCGTTCCCTTTGGTGTACCGGACACGATCAAAGAAGGAACTGATATTACTATTGTTTCTTACGGTTCCACTTTGCGTATCATCCAGGATGCCGTGACCCTGCTTGAAACACAGGGAACCAGTTGCGAGATCATTGATGTGCAAACGCTTGTTCCTTTTGATATCCATCATAAAATTCTTGACTCACTCAAAAAGACCAACCGTATCGTTTTCGTGGATGAAGATGTACCCGGTGGTGCGGCTGCTTATATGTTCAATAAAGTAATGGAAGAACAGGGCGGGTATAAATGGCTGGATACAGCCCCGAGAACTATCACGGCTAAAGCTCATCGCCCGGCTTATGGCAGCGACGGCGATTACTTCAGCAAACCCAACGCTGAGGAAATAGAAACAGTGATAAAGGAGATGATGGCGGAATAACAATGGGCAATAGGAAATATGCAATGGACAACCCTTCGACTTTGCTCGGGGGCAATAGACAATAGGCAATGCTGACTCCCAAAGAAAAGAAAAGACTGGAACGGCTTGAGTCCGACCTGGGGATGCCCCGTTGGAAATATTTGCTGCTGTATGGGCTCTCCTTCGGGATCCTGCTGGCAATTTTTACAACAGTGATCGATATGGAGACCCGGCATATTACGCTCTCCGAAATGCTGCGCAGAAGGATATGGTTTAGCCTGGTCACCATACCAGTTACCGGGTTCCTTTTTGCCAGGATCTTACACTGGCTGAGTGTAAAGCGATACCTGGAATTAAAGAGAAAAGACTCCGCTGTCTGAGGAATTTATAGTAACTTTTTATTGTAATCACATTTCCTTCACACAAAACAATTACTATGGCGATCGTAAAAGTTATTGAAGTCATTGCTTCATCCGATAAAAGTTTTGACGATGCAGTCAAACAGGCTGTAAAAGAAACATCCCGTACTATCCGCAATATTGATTCCGTATGGGTAAAAGATATGAAAGCTCATGTAAAGGATGGTAAGATCAAATCCTACGGTGTTATTTGTAAAGTATCTTTCCGCCTGGATAACAAAGACAAAAAGGATAAAAAAGAAAAGGATGACAAGGGTAATAATTGATTTTATAAACAATTGGCAATAGACAATAAGCAATAGGCGAAGGAGACTGGAACCATCGGGAACCCTTGCCTGTTGCCCATTGCCTATTTTCTTTGAAAGATGCCTACTCAGTTCCTCTTTATCATTGATATCCTCGGTACTATTTCTTTTGCTGTATCAGGGGCTTTCCTGGCCATGGAGAAAAAGCTGGACCCATTTGGTGTACTGGTACTTTCTTTTGTAACGGCCATCGGTGGGGGTACCCTCCGGGATGTGATGATCGGCAACCTGCCCGTAAGCTGGCTAACCAATTCTACAGCTACTATTGTTATCTTTTCCTCCGCAGTCGTTACACTGTTCTTTGGCAGGTACCTGAAACACTTTACTACTACCTTGTTTTTGTTTGATGCCCTGGGATTGGGTTTGTTCACCATCGTGGGCATCAACCTCGGTATAGAAAAAGATTTCAGCATGGGCGTTTGTATCACCCTCGGAACCATCACTGCCTGTTTCGGTGGTGTGGTAAGAGATGTACTGCTGAATAATATTCCGCTGCTGTTCCGCAAAGAGATCTATGCGCTGGCCTGTATCGCCGGCGGGATCATTTATTTTTTATTGCGGAAAACAGCGCTGGACGGAGACCTGGTCACAATACTTTGCATACTGATCATTTTTACCATTCGTATAGTAGCAGTACGGTATAAACTTTATTTACCGCATTTTTACAGTATTAATAAACCGAAAGAATGAAATTGCCAGTCTACCAGGTCGATGCGTTCGCCGAAAAATTATTCAGCGGAAATCCTGCCGCCGTGATCCCTTTGGAAAAATGGATCGATGCGCAACTGATGCAGCAGATCGCTATGGAAAATAACCTGGCGGAGACGGCATTCTTTGTGGCGAAAGGGGATGACTTTGATATCCGCTGGTTTACCCCGGGTCTCGAGATCAATCTCTGTGGTCATGCCACACTGGCCGCGGCTCATGTATTATTCAAGTTCCTGGGTTATAAGAACGATACTATCACCTTCCATTCTAAAAGCGGGCCCTTGCTGGTAACACGTAAAGGTGATATGCTGTTGCTTGATTTTCCATCCTGGAAACCGGAAAGGATCGATGAATATCCTGCGGAATTGTTGAAAGGACTGGGTGATCCGGAAATAGCTGGTGTTTACCAGAACAGGGAATACATGGTAGAGCTGATGAATGAGCAGGCAGTACAAAATTGTAAGCCCGACCAATCCTTATTGAAAAAACTGGATAAAATGGTGATCATTACTGCGCCCGGCGATAAGGTTGATTTTGTTTCCCGTTTTTTTGCACCGACAGCAGGTATTGATGAAGACCCGGTGACAGGTTCGGCTCATTCACAATTGATACCTTTCTGGAACGGGAAATTAGGTAAAGAAAAAATGACGGCAAGACAGCTTTCCCAGCGTGGAGGCAGTTTGTATTGCGAACAAAGAGGAGACAGGGTGATCATGGGAGGCGGATGTGTGTTTTATATGAAGGGGGAGATTACAATTGACAATTAGTCAAGCCTTCGACTTCGCTCAGCGGCAATAGGCAACTCTTCGACTGGGATCAGCGGCAATTGACAATCTTACATCATCAATCTTCAATAGCTAAAATTTATAATACTCTTTCATCCTCGTCATCAGTTGATCTTTTTTTCGCCGGGATACTTCCACTTCATGCCCATTGGAAAGGATCACCGAGCCACCCTCACCGCGGATATATTCTTTAATATGCTCCAGGTTCACGACAAATGATTTATGGATACGGATAAAGTTACTGTCTGCCAGTAATTCCTCATATTCATGTATCGGTTTGCTCGCACAGATAGACGGCCGGTTCTGGAAATGAAAATTGGTATAGTTGCTGCTCGCTTCGCAATAAATAATATCCTGTATCTCTATTACCTGGAAGCCTTTCAGGGAAGGGATGCACAGTTTCATTTTCTGGGAACCTTTCTTGTGCCTGGTATTATACAGGAACGTTTCTATTGGCTGACCACTGGTCTTTTCCTCAATTCTTCTCGCCGCTCTTTTTACCGCTTCAACGAGCAACTCCTCGTCAACAGGTTTTAATATATAATCTACAGCGCTGAAATGAAAAGCCTCTTTCATATAATTGTTATGGGCCGTTACAAAAATGATCTCAAAATTTATTTCTGCCAGGTCCCTTAACAGCTCCAACCCCGTTTTTCCCGGCATGGCAATATCCAGGAAAACTAGCCCGGGCCGGAATTCGATAATCGCATTCTTTGCCTCCTCAGCACTGTTGCAGCCGGTAGTCACTTCCACTTCAGGGCAATTGATCTGCAAAAGCTTTTGAAGCGAGGCCAGTCCCCGGGGCTCATCATCTACCAGTATGGTCCTAATGTGGTTCATTCTTTTATTTCAAGCGGGATACATAATGTTACCACCGTGCCGGTTCCCTGTAAATCCGGACGGTCCAATTTATCTTCAATCGTCACACTGCTCTCGAGGTTATATTTTTCATTCAGCAAACGGATACGGTTATGGATATTTACGATACCTACGGAATGGTGCAGATCGTTACTGGATTCTTTATTTTTCAGGGATTGGCTGATTCCAATACCATTATCTTCAATGATACAAATCAACTGGAGTCCTTGTGCACCGGTTCCGATGGATCTTTTAAAATCTATATTAATATTAATACTTTTTTGGGTACCGGTAGTCCCATGCCAGATGGCATTTTCAACAAAGGGCTGGATCAGCATAGGAGGTAAAACAGTTTCATCCGGATCCAGCTCGTCATCAGCGAGGATACGGCAGGTAAAATGACTGTTGCGGATCTGTTCCATTTCAATATACCTCGTCAGGTATTCCATGGTGGAACGCAGGGAAATAAATGATTGACCGGACTGGTCGAGGGTCATTCGTATCAGGTGGGCAAACTTGCTGAGAAAATGCGAAGCTTCATTGCTTTGATTGCTAAGGATCATTTCCCGGATACTGTTGAGGCTGTTAAAAATAAAGTGGGGGTTCATTTGCGCATGAAGAGCTTTCATTTCGGCCTGCGAAAGCAATTTATCAATATTTGCATTTTGTCTTATTTGCCGTATGCGGTAGCGGTATAATAACCAGATCATACTAACCAGCAATCCGCAAACAGCCACGAGGAACCAGGTAGTTTTCCAGAACGGAGGTGTAATAACAAAAGAAAAGCGCTGCATCTTTTGTTCGCCTGATTTACCCGTACCCCTCAACCAGATGGTATAGTTGCCCGGAGATAAGCCGGTTAAATTGATAGTACGTTGCGACCCAAGGTCTGTCCAGTTCCCTGCTTCCGTTAATTTATAAGCAAACTGGTAACTATCACCGGATTCGAAATTAATGATACCAAAATACAACGACAGGTTATTCTGATTGTACTTTAGCCGCAACCCTTCCATGGGATAAAAAGAGTGATCTTTATTATTTACGGAAAGCTCTTCTATCATCAGTTCCTTACCCGATCCGGAGTTTTGAGGCTCCGGCAAAGACAGGGTTGACAGTATATATTGATTTAATAAGTAGAGCATTCCCCTGGAAGTATCATGATACAGGTAGCGGCCCGTAGGTTTGTCCTCCGGCAGACCGTCCTGGTAATCATATACCACCATTTTTTTTGTCCGGGTATTAAACTTTGTAAGATTGTTGTGACCGGATATCCAGAGATTGTTATTGATGACAGGGCTAAAGCCATAAAATACATCGGAAGGTAATCCATCTTTCATCGTGTAATTCACAAACTTCTTTTCTTTGATGCGGTATTCCAGCAGCCCGTTTGAAGCATTGTGTAACCAGAGCGAACCGTTTTTATCAGCAACAAGAACCAGGATATCGTCTTGGTATTTGTTTGTACCTGCATATACCGAGATCAATGTGTCGAATAATTCTTTTTTCGTATTAAAACGGGCCAGTGAATGGCCCCCGATCCATACATCACCATACGAATCATAGGCTATACTTTTTACCCGGTCAAAAGGGAGGGCAGGCGAAGTGTTCGAAGAAAAAAATGTAAAGGTCCGGCTGGCAATATGATAACGCGCCACGATTCCCTTCAGGACGCCGCACATCCAGGCATAACCGTCTACAGCAGCCGGTGCAAGCATATCCAAACTTACCAGGGTTGCCCCATATTTTTTGCCATCCGCCAGTTTGCCGTATTGCTGTGTTTTTATAGCGAACCACAACGGACCTGCAGATGTTCCGATCCACAGCGTATCGGGATGGTACATTTGTATTGAGCGGATTTCATTCCACTGGTTCTTTTTACCAAAGAATTCAATTTGCTTTTCTGCTTTTCCTGTTACGGCATCCGCGATGACCAGCCCCTTATAAAGAGAGAACCGCCCCAGGTATAATTTATCTTTGTACCGGTATACACAACTGAGACCACCGGTTATAGAATCGGTTGACGATGGCTGGTACAAATGAGTTTGTATAACGGGGGTCACCAGTTTTTGCCGGAGCAAGCCTTTTGAAGTGCCTGCCCAAAGGCGTTGATCTTTATCCAAAAAAAGACACTGAATCTTATGACCCGGTAAAAATTTGGATGGAGCTGAAGTGATCTTTCCGGTCATCCTGTTTATGTGGAAGAGGTAAAAACCTGAGTAGCCACCATTTACCAAAAAACTGCTGTCATTTAACAGGGTGATCTTACTTTCCCAGGTAAATTCAATAAAGGGAAGTGTCAGTGGGGAAACAACTTTTTTGTTGATGGCCTTATTGTAATAAACAATACTGTTGCCGGCATATTGCATAAAAATAAATTCATTCCTGTTTACCTGGTAACTGCCGTTCCAGCCAAAAGTACTTTTTAAGGCGGCCGTGTAGAAAGGAGCCCATTCATCCCCGCTTTGGGTTGAAGTATCTTTTATGATTTCATACCAGTTATTCTTTTCAGTCCCGTAATAAGCAAGCCCATCGCCATTTATGTAAACAAGATATTCTTTGTCATTCAGAGTGAAAATATCGCGGCCAAAGAGGATCCTTTTTTGGCCAATATCACTGAGCTGATAAGCATCATGACGAAAATTCAGTTTCCCTGCCTCATTAAATACATAAAAGCCGGATGCCGTCGTAACCGCATAAGAATTACCGGGTAATTTAATAGCATCCCACGCAGAATTCCGGTAAATGGAAAATGCCGTTGAATCGGGAATCGTATAATTTGTAACAGACAGGTTTTTTGTATTCAATAACTGGAAACCGCCATGATTAATGATCCCTAATTGGTGAGGGCCAAATGATTTTAACTTTCCGATGTTGCTGGAAAGCAGGGGCAGTGTTTTTGTTCCCTGGAAAAAATGCTTGAAACTATGGCCGTCAAAACGGTTCAGGCCAATATCGGTTCCTATCCACATATAACCCCACTCGTCCTGACCCAGGCAGGTGATATAATTCTCACTTAACCCTTCCCTTACCGTATAGCGTACAAAATCCTTTTCTTCATACTGTCCCCAGGCGGAAAACAGCAGGAGGAGAGCTCCCGAAAATAAAAGGATCTTTCGCATAGTAATGATTCGGTATAGATGACAGCTTACGTGCTGTTAAAGTTAAATCTATCAACCAGAATAAGAAAGCCGTAAATACAGGCAAAGCCACCGTTGGTGAAACCGTGTTTCAGGATCTTTTTTGATTTAATAATTTTAAAAGGATCCCGGAGGTAATGCGCAGGACAACTTTGGATCCACAACTATTGGCGCTACTACGAAGCATTTTTTGATCGGGGCTTCCGGATATGCCGGGAGTAGTGACAAAGTTGTTTTTGGTAAAATAAATTAAATATTATGAGAAAGATACTCATACTTGCTTATTGTTTATTTCTTGTTTCTATCCTTGGCTTACCGGGGCAACTTTTTTCACAAAATGTAGGTATTGGCACAACCAATCCGCATACTAAAGCGGCATTGGAAATAAAAGCAACAGACAAAGGGATTTTATTTCCGCGTTTGACCAATATTCAGCGCAATGCCATTACTAATCCACCCAACGGATTACATATTTACAATACTGATGAACACTGTCTGAATTATTACGATTCCGTGTATGCGATATGGAATTGTTATTGCGCCGATTGCCAGACCGTGGTAATCAATATTGGTATGGGCTATGATGTGTGCAATCTTGATTTTTATAACCAGTATGCTAAATATGCGCCGGCGAAAAAATATATTATCAACCTGCCCGAGGATACGTATATCAATGGCTGTAATCCCGGTGATACGGCTCTCTCATTCGCCAACATGCCATCGGGAACAACTGTTGTTATCAATAATCACGGTTTTATACTGGGGGCGGGAGGCAAGGGTGGCAACGGACAAATAGAACAAGGCGTTGGAACTTGTGCTAGTGTATTTCCTATTCCTGCGGAGGCCGGTAAACCGGGCGGAGCAGCTATAGTTACTAAAACAGGCGTTCAAATAACTGTTTATAACTATGGAGTTGTGGCGGGCGGTGGCGGTGGTGGCGGGGGAAGCAATAAGGGAGCAACTTCCGGAAACGGCGGCGGCGGAGGTGGTGGCGCAGGGTTTGTTTATGGACCCGGCGGAACAGGTGGTGGATTTTTTGCGCAGGTGTGCGGGCCATTCGGATGCGGGCCCTGCTTTCCTAATATTGTTGCTCAACCCGGTGCTACCAGCACCAATTTAGTACCTGGTAATGGCGGAGCAGGATTTAATGGCGGACCGGCAGGTGGCAATGGTGGAAACCGTGGCCAGGCAGGTCAAAATGGGAATCTCACTTCAGGAGGGGGAGCTGGTAAAGCTCTCGGTGGTGGAAGCGGTAACAGCATAATCAATTTAGGATCAGGACAAAGCTTTGGATTGGTAAATTAATATGTAATAACTAACACATGAAATTCGAACTCCACCCCAACGAAACCAAAATCGACACCTGGACGATCTTATATATTCCCCCGGGAGGAGGTAAGTATAACGGAAAGCTCACCATCACCAATCAACGCCTTTTGTACGATGCAAAGTTTGATGTATCTGCCAAAGGTCTTTTGTCTGAAGCCTTATTTATGAAATGGGGCAGCGAGGGTTATCTCGAGATCTATAAAGAAGACATCAAGGACGTAACAATAGAGAAAAGCTTCCTCGCTAAAAAAGCTATTGTTACGTTAAACGATGATTCAAAGCATGTTTTTAATTATGGAGCTTTGAATGTAGATAAGGTGGCCGAAGCTATCAAAAGCAATTAATTCTTTTAAACTAACAAGTATGCGAAATTCCCTACTAAGTATCAGTGTGCTGGTTTTGACAGGCTTTATTTTTCATCAACCCGATGGTAAGAAAGCAACTGTTCCCGGTAATATCTATTTTTCAAACCAGCCTTTTACTACAACCTATGCTGGAAGCAAAAAAACTTTTACTTCGGCTGATTATATCTATGGCAGAATGGAACTGGAAGAGGAAACGATAGACAAAGCGTTCAGGGTAACGGAGAACCAGGGCGAAAATACGAATGCTCACTTTTTATACAGGGTGTATATATTTTATAAGGGTGAAGAAGTAGGTTTCAACTCATCCGGAAATATTTGCCTGGTAAGACCAAAAGATAAAAATAATAAGTGGTTCAATTTTGATGTATTGGCCGAGCCTGTAAAGGCTACTACTGTTATGGCTGGCACTCGTCGCTTTGAGTATTACACTCTGGGCACAGCGCCTTTATATGGCCTGATACGACCGGAGAAATTTGAAGAAAATGGGGAGTACAAGATCGTTGTAAAAATGTATGCAGAAACCTATGATGCCTGGGGCAATATGGAACCGGTGGAGAAATGGCCTGTGTTACAGGAAGAATTTGCTTTTATTTTCAACACTAAAGATGTACCAATGCTTTTAAAGAATAAAGAAGCCGCAGATGCTGTGATCGGGAAAAATGCATTTAAGCAGTGATATAAACACACAGTTGAAATCTGTTTGTACGATAATCTCAAATATTCACCTAAATATTATTTTATGAAAAGAACATTGATGATAAGCTGCAGTTTGGTTTTGTTACAATCAGTAACCGCACAGGTGATCCGTGATAATCGTAAAACTCCAAAGACCACTACTGATCAAAAGACAACACCGGTAATAATCAACGAGGGAAATATGACCTTGTTTGTCCCCCAAGTAGTGATATATGAACATGCCAATTTCAGTGGACAAAGTAAATCATTCGGGGAAGGGAATTATCGCTTTTACGGAAATACCGATCTTAACGACATGAGTTCTTCCATTAAAGTTCCAAACGGGCTTGTTGCTGTTATTTATGAGCATGCTAACGACGCAGGCGGTTATGGTATATATATAGACCTGATGGAAGACTGCGCAAGCCTCTCCGTTTATGATTTCAATGACAAGGTATCTTACCTGAGAGTATTTGCAGCGGCAAAGCCCGGTTACCTGTATGCCAGGAACAGGATGACCAACAATGAATTTGTGCCCGGGCATTGGGAAAGGGAAAGAGCAAATGGAGCTAAGCCCGACAACAGCAGGGGAGTAGTTAGTCCTGCACTCACACCGCAGACGCCCACCAGTTCCACCTCCACGACTGTCAATGGACCCACAACGACTATTACCTCCCTGGGGGTGCAAACCCTGGAGGGAAAAAGTTTATGGGATATGGCTATGAATGACCAGATGGGTGTAATAGGTAATAATTTCCGGGGAAGAGAAGAAATTGGCTCTGCCGCCTTCCAAAGAGAATTTACCGGCGGGTTAAAGGCAAAAGTAGCAGATAAATTGGGTGCAAGCACCCTCAATTTTTGGTACCCCCAGCGAAAAGAAAACGATCACCGCCCTCATTTTAAAAGAACTTTAAGGGGTAAGGTAAAATCGTCTTACCAGGTAGAAATAGGAGAGGGACTACCAGATTTTGACGTGAATGTTTTGATTGAACCTTCTTCATCGTTTCAATATCTTGTCAATGATGCACACACCCCGCTACATAATGTGATGACCAGGCTTGGACAAGAGATTAACAACGAGCCACAAGGTTGCCCAACACAGTTTACCGAGCTTCATGCGGAAATAACAGAAGACTATTGGCCAAAAGGCAATCGTACGTTTGGAAGGGCAAGGTTCGCCGACCTTGCTTTAATGAGAACTGGAAAAGACATGTGTGTTTATGGAACCTGGATTTACGACAAGGGTCATTGCTGTCATCCTGAGATACACCCGGCTGAACAGTGGTGGTGGTCTGACCAGCAAAGCAACGGAAGGAAATTCAATTTGAATGTTTTTTGTGATGCGTCCCGCCGGTTCTTGTGGAGAAAGCAAATGGATGATGGTACTAAGCTAAAACCATGGGCAGAACCCCCGGTAAAAGGATTGTTTGCCATTGCTTTTGAGTATACCCTTCCGCAGGGTGAAACTTTGCTCGGACAAACTACCCGACAGTTTGAAGCTGCTTATATTCAGCATTATAATTTAGCAGAGTATCCCAATGCTGATCAAACATACAAACTCGTTTACAACAATCAAACATTGGTATCATTCATTCCTCATAACAATGCCTTCAAAGTTTCTTTTGAACATGTGGGTTTTGCAGCTGGAGATCCCAGCAAGATAAGGGGATTCCTCGTGATCGAAACATATGTGGGACGTCTGACACAGATCGCCACTGCTGTTACTATCTGGAATGGCAACACCCCCCTGGTGATCAAACTTCCTCCTAATTCAACTCCCGGGCAGGCACCTGAGCTGTACGAGGATAAATTTTTTAAAAAAGAAGAGGGACATTATTTATTTACCATAACAGAGACAAGTTTAAAAAACGAGGGAGTGAAAGATGTTGGCAAAACAATTGAAAAGATCCGGGAATGATTTATTCAAAAGGCGTTCTTTTATCTGCGGAGTTTCCCTTTTTTTGTAAAGAAAGGGAGACTTCTTTACGCTCTCCCGGTATATTGCCAGGTGATCAAAAAAAACTAACTTAGAAGTGGGAAACCATTCCCCGAACTATAACAAAAAGGCTGTACGATTAGAAATATTTTATCACAATAAATATTTTAACATGAAAGCCTTTTGCCTTTTCAGCATTCTTTTCCCGTTGTGTACTTCTTCCTTCAGCCAGTTCGCTATTTTACAGATGCCCGGGGTTGTTTTGTACGAACATAGCAATTATGGTGGCGCATCAAAAAGTTTAGTCGTTGGTCAACACCGGCTGAGTGATTTTAATGATAAGACCTCTTCCATCAAAGTAACGGCGGGGATGGTCGCTTTTATTTATGAACATGCAGCCGATGGCGCAGGCTATGGAATATCGGTGGACCTGTTGGAGGATTGTGCTGACCTGTCGAAGTATGGATTCAATGATAAGGTTTCCTATGTAACGGTATTCAATGCAAAAAAGGATGCGTTTCAATGGGCGAGGAATGCCATGGTCAACGGCCAGTTTATTTTTGGTCACTGGGAAAGACAAAGAGCCAACCCGGGTCCTGTTATGCAGAACGCTGTGGCTGTTGTTTCTCCTCCCATACCTGCACCCGTTGGCGCTGGATTCAAGAACTGGCAATGGGGCAGTATCGGCAGCATTCCTGCTACGGTATACAACCAGGCTATGTCGCAGAACCAGGGCATTGTCGGTATGAACGAACTCTTCCCGGATCTTGCTTATATAGGAAATGGTACTGTTTCCGTGGAAGCGGTCAACGATAGACCCACGCACCGGCCGATCGATGGCTACAAGCGGGCGCATACAGGTTTTCTTTCTGTATATTATCGCGGCAGTCTCGGTGTATTCGATGATGACAACGACCTGATCCTTTATATTAATCCCAACCCGGGTGATAAACCCTTTGAAGATTTTTTAGCAACAGGTAAAAGTGCCAAGAAAAATGTGGAAGGTGAGATCGATATCATGGATGCCATGGCGGGTCTGATCATGAACAACGGACCAAAGATATTTTCCCAGGTCACGGGTTATGGAGCCTTTGTACATGAAAAACACAATTATTGGGATACCCGCGTACACGATTATATCGAGATACACCCCTGCGAGAATGTATGGTCCTCGGAACTGGATAAAGGCAAGTTGAAATATAATATCAATGTGTTCAGCGACAATTCAGGCCGTTTCAACAAATGGCGACCGAATCCCTTGCTGGCGCTCAATGCGATCGCTTTTGAATTCCAGTCCGGGGCAAGACCATTGGATTATTCGATGAAAGTGTTAGAATCGTTCAACATGGTACCGTACCCCTTGTTCAGTGATAATACCCTCAACCATTGCCTGATGGATGGAAACGATACTATCGTGGTGATCCGGGAAGCAACATCTCCTCCCGGCGTCTTCAGTATCGATTTTGCACAGGTGAGTAAAACACCATTACCGAATGGAAAATTCCTGTACAAAGGATTTATGAAGATTCACTCCGCGGTAAAGGACGGGGGTCATTCGCTTTTTACGGTGCAGGAGAACAG
>JANOHQ010000250.1:0-6981 GCA_031406595.1 Chitinophagaceae bacterium | reverse complement strand
GGACCGGAATACTGGAATACCGAAGTCGGCAAAATGCTCCGGGATTTCAACCGTCATGATTTTGCAAAAGGTATCGCAGGCTGCGTGGAAGATATCGGGCAGGCATTACAGCAATTTTTCCCTTACACAGATAAAGACAGTAACGAATTGTCCGATGAAATTCAATTCGGCAGATAACTATTCATGAAATATTTTCTAAGCGCCATACTCCTGCTGTTTACTTTCTGCGTACATGCACAGATCGAAAAGATCATCCCGTCCAAACCGTCCATATCGGAAGGTCTTGTTTATGACAATACAGGAACCTTAACAGGCCCACAAAAGCAGGCGCTGAGTCAAAAGCTGGTAGCATACGATGACAGCACTTCCAGCCAGATCGCTGTGGTGATCGTTAATTCCCTGGAAGGGTATGATGTATCCGAATATGCCACCGCTTTGGGCCGTAAATGGGGAGTAGGCGGAAAAGAGTTTAGCAACGGGGTCATTATCGTGGTTGCCAAAGAAGACCGCAAGATGCGGATAGAAGTGGGTTATGGCCTGGAAGGCGCTATCCCTGATATCACCGCAAAAAGCATCATTGACAATTCACTGACTCCTTCATTCAAAGAAGGAAATTATTACCGCGGCCTCGACCAGGCTACGGATGATATTATCAGGGCGGCAGCCGGTGAATATAAAGCGCCTGCCAACTATGGCAAGAAGAAAAAATCAAAAGGAAGCCTGGCTTCTATTATTGGTGCATTGGTAATATTGATGATCGTTGGCGGGCTGGGCGCAGGTGGCCGCGGTAGCGGCGGCACTATGTCCGGCGCAGGCTGGATCATCGGTAGTATGTTGGGAAGCAGCAGCGGCCGGGGCGGTGGCTGGTCCGGCGGTAGCAGCAGCGGCGGTGGAGGAGGCTTCGGCGGATTTGGAGGTGGTAGCTTCGGAGGCGGTGGCGCCAGCGGAAGTTGGTAGCAGAGAATGAGAAATAAGGAATAAAAAATAAGGAATTAGAAAGTGGTGATCCAATGATCGTAGTCTCATTGATCAAAAGAACGAGGCCGGAGTAAAGTACTCCGGCCTCGTTGCTTCTATAAAGAGTTGAGTTGTTGTATCATTACTTCCTCATTCCTTATTTCTTATTTTTTATTCCTTATTTTGATCCTGACACAGGAGGGATCAAAATCCTTTTTTGTCTTCTTCCGGCAATTTCGATTTTATATAATCTGCCTGTTCTTTCGCTGCGCTATTTCCTTCTTTAGCTTCTTTGTCTTTTTTTGTAAGCAATCCTTTTAATATCACACCATTGATAAAAGGATCGGTCTGCACACGGTACGCTTCCGGAACACCATTCCTGAATGAAACGATCTCATCCACGCCCCATTTAACTTTCTCTGTGTTTTTGATTGCTCCAAGGTAGGTAGCGATGGTATTTAACGCCTGGAACTTGGCCTGGCTCATGGGCATCTTCGCAAAATCACCGATGATTTTATCGGCCAGGCTTTCATCACCCGACTTCACGATCTCGTTCATGATGGCTTCCTGCAACACACCTTTCGCTGGTTTATCGCTGAGTTGTTTGGCCACAGCAGTTGCTAAGGCGGCATCCACTTTTCCCAGGGCAGTCAATGCATTTCCCGCAACAGTGTAAGAAGAATCGTTGGTAGCGGTTTTAAATAATGCAATATGTTCGGGCTTCTTGTACTCACCCAGTTTCTGAATCGCTGCTGCCCGCACGGTAGCATCTTTATCGCTTTTGGCAAGATTCACCAGTAACGGTTCGAAGCTGTTTTTAACCGCTTCTTTCCGCAGGTCAGTTTTACTAATGGCAAAAGAACGGATGTTGTCGAATTTATCATTCAGCGCTGTCTTTACCAGTTCAACTGCTTTTGGATCATCCAGTTTTTTGGAGGCAAAATCAATCGCTTCCCAACGATCGAGGAAATTGCCGGCGTACTTGTATTGATGGATATAGTTATCCAGTGTTTTATTTTCTTTCTTAACCCAGAGCGTCGTTTTCGTGCCATCCACATTCACCAGTTCGGGTCTTTTGCTGTAATGGAAAGTAAATGTATCGGCGGCATTACTGGCCCAAACATTATGGCGGGTCTTGTTGGAGCCTTCGTATACGTCAATGGCCAGCGGGAGTTTGAACAGCTTGCCGCTTTTCTGTGTCTGCTTTACGATCACATTCACTTTGCCGGCTGCATCATCATATGCATAACTGATATCGACAGTCGGGTGGCCACTGCCAAAATACCATTGATTGAAATACCAGGTCAGGTCACGACCTGTTACTTCTTCAAAAGCAAGACGTAACTGGTGCGCTTCCGCTGATTTGAATTTGTTCGTTGTTAAATAATTGTTGATCGATTTAAAGAAAGCACTGTCACCTACATACGTTCTCAGCATATGCAGGATACGACCTCCTTTCTGATAACTTACCTGGTCGAACATATCTTCCCGGTGCTCGTAATGAAAACGGACCAGGTCTTTTTTGTCGGAACCGCTGCCGAGATAGGTCTGCATTCCCTGGAAATTTTCCGCATCACCGGCATCCTTACCATATTTATATTCTTCCCAGAGCGTCTGGCTATAATCGGCAAAGGATTCATTCAGCGTCAGGTTGCTCCAGCTTTCGGTGGTTACATAATCCCCAAACCACTGGTGAAACAATTCATGGGCAATGGTGCCTTCCCAGATATTACCATCAACCAGTTGGCGGGCATCCTGCTGCGCGGTTTCCTGGTGAATGGTGGCCGTGGTATTCTCCATCGCACCTGCCACATAATCACGACCGGTGATCTGTGAATATTTTACCCAGGGGTAGTCAACGCCGGTGATCTTCGAAAAGAAGGTCATCATTTCAGGCGTATTGCCAAATATCTTTTTGGCTACCGGAGCATATTCTTTTTCTACATAGTAATTCACTTCCTTTCCCCTCCATGTATCTTTTACTATGGCGTATTCACCCACGCCCAGGAAGAAAAGATAAGGAGCATGCGGCAATTCCATTTTCCAGTAATCGCTGCGGGTGCCGTCGGCATTTTTCTTTTGGGAAACCAGTTTACCATTGCTCAGCGTTACATATTTATTATTCACCGTAACCGTCAGCTCCTGGGTGCAGCGCTGGTTGGTCTTGTCGATCGTAGGGAACCAGGCCGAACTTGATTCAGTCTCTCCCTGTGTCCAGATCTGGGTAGGTTTATCTTTATCTTCTCCTTTAGGGTTGATAAAATACATTCCTTTGATACCAAGCATCGCGCCTTCACTGTATTTGGCTTCAAACTCATCGGGTTTGGCGGTATAGTCAATATAGATGGTATAACTTTCATTGGACTTATAGCTCCGGTCCAGTTTTATTTTCAGGCTCCAGTCATTGTATTCGTATTTCAGGGGGATCTGCTGGTTGCCTTTTACCAACGCTACAGTTTTGAACTCCATACCTTTTGCATCCAGGTCCAGGGAGTCGGTAGCGTAGAAATGAGGTTTGAGGGTCAGCCACGCTTTCCCATAGAGATATGATTTACTGAAATCCGGTTTTACCTCCAGCCGGGTATGTACCAGGTTATTGATACGGGTGGCGGTTTCGCGGTATTCTTTTTTCCAGGATGTATCAGCAACTGGCTGGGCCAATAGCATGAACCCGGGAACAAAAGATAAAAGAACAAATAATAGACGCTTCATAGTTGAAATTTAGTGCGGCAAATTTAGAACAGTAACAGCTTTCCCGGGGTACAAAAAGGACAGAAGGCCGGTATTTAACAAGTTGTTGCACCGGGTCTTGCAGAAGTCGGCGGATTTAAAGTATTTTTGTTTCACTTACCAATACCGGTCAACATGAAAAAACTCCACCTCAGCCTTCTGTTTTTATTGGCCGTACTCACTGCCTCCTCCCAAAAAGTCTATTTTGTATATATCCAGGCGGAGTCCGGCCAGGCCTTTTTCGTAAAAATGAATGAGAAGGTGAACAGTTCTACAGGATCAGGTTATATCATCTTATCCAAACTGGTTGACAGTACCTATAGTTTCAGTATCGGCTTCCCTCAAAATAAATTCCCCGAACAGAATTTCTCAGTCACCATGGGTAAAAAGGACCACGGCTATCTCCTGAAGAACTTTGGGGAGAAGGGCTGGGGGCTTTTCGACCTGCAGACATTGGTGGTACAGATGGCCATCACCGGTAAAGCCAGTATCGGGACAAAACCGCAGATGGAGAGCAAGGATGTCTCTGCTTTTACGGAAATCCTATCCCGGGCAGCCGATGATCCCTCGCTTAAAGAAAGACCGGTAGTTGTGGTTGTAGAAAAACCCGAAGAGAAAAAAGCCGACCCTGTCGTGCAGGCAGTGGTCAAAACAGAGGCGCCCAAAATGGAAACAAAGGATCCTGTTGTTACAAAGCCCGTTGAAGTATTAGATGTAGCCTTTGTGAAGAAGGAAGAATCAAAACCTGAAATAAAAGAAACTGTTGTTACAAAACCAGCCGAAGCAAATGAAGCGGTGGCAATAAAAAAGGACGAGCCTAAACCCGAAGTAAAAGAACAGGTTGTTGCAAAAGCTGAAGGGAATGATGTGGTGACGGTAAAAAAGGAAGAGCCCAGGCCGGAGATAAAAGAGCCTGTTGTTACAAAACCTGTTGAAGCGAATGATGAAGCAGTGCTTAAAAAAGAGGAAGCGAAACCCGAAGTAAAGGAAGTTGTTCAGTTGGTGGAAAAACCTGCCGAAAAAAAAGAGGAGCCTGTTGAAACAAAGGAAGAAGCATATAAGGCATCACAAGTGAAGAAATGGGCAGAAAGCTCTACCACAGAGGGTTTCGGCCTTGTGTTTATAGATGGCTATGCTAACGGAACGAAAGATACGATACGACTGGTCATCCCCAATCCGAAACCGGTAGTAACGATTTCAAAGGAAGAACCCACCGACGATAAACAATTTATAAAGACCAGTGATCTGCCTGTAAAAGATGTCGTACCTGCCGAAGAAAAAAAAGCAATCGTCGAAACGCCAGCAGATCCTGTAGTGGAAAAAGCGGTTGTAAAAAACAATTGTAAGGAAGTGGCTACGGGTGATGACTTTGTGAAGCTGCGTAAACGGATGGCAGCAACCGACACGGATGATGATATGATAGCAGAAGCAAAAAAGTATTATAAATTGAAATGCTTTTCAACCTGGCAAGTGAAAAACCTCGGTGTATTATTCCTTACGGACGAGGGCAAGTATAAATTTTTTGATGCATCTTATCTATTCGTCACCGATATGCAGGCATTCGCCACTCTCCAGGCTGAACTAAAGGATGAGTACTATGCTGGTCGCTTCAAAGCCATGCTGCGCAACTAATTCACATGCCCCGTTATTTTTTAGAACTATCGTATAAGGGAACTGCTTACAGTGGTTTTCAGTCGCAGGAAAATGCTAATACCATCCAGGCTGAAGTAGAAAAAGCCTTCGTCATACTCCAGAAAGAGAAGGTGGTAATGACGGGTTCTTCCCGTACTGATGCAGGCGTGCATGCGCTGCAGAATTATTTTCATTTCGATTTTGAACAGCCGGTCAACCCGCATTTCGTTTACAAGATGAATGCGATACTTCCCGGCGATATCGTGATCAAAGGACTCCGGGCCGTAGCAGCGGATACGCATTGCCGTTTTGATGCGCTCAGTCGTACTTACCACTATTATATATACAGGCAAAAGGATCCTTTTTTAAAGGATCGTGCCTTTTTCTTTCCCTATAAGCTGGACAAAGGGAAGATGGAGGAAGCTGCGGAGTTGATCAAAGGGTACAATGATTTCACTTCTTTCTCCAAGAGGAATACACAGGTTAAAACCTTCCAGTGCCAGGTACAGGAGAGCAACTGGGAAATCGGGGATAATCAGCTGATCTACAAGGTAAAAGCGAATCGATTCTTAAGAGGGATGGTCAGGGCAATGACCGCCACGATGCTAAAGGTTGGGCGGAATAAACTCAGCCTGGAAGATTTCCGGCAGGTCATTGAAGCAAGGGATTGTACAAAGGCAAGCTTTGCTGTTCCGCCACATGGATTATTCCTGGTAAATGTGGAATATGCAGTTTCCCCGGTATAAGTCTGAACATTGATCGATACAATCCTTGCCTGTATTGATTTACAGGCATTTTAATTTAGCCAGCAAGCCAGGTCTGTGACAGGGGGTGACTTTGAAGAGTGAAATGGGGCGTTTTTGCAACAAATTTTCTCAAAAAAACTTATCGGCTGTATGCCTTATTGGGTCTGCATTTCATTGATCCTTAACATTTTTCTTTCTAAAAATTATTGGTGGGGAATTCTATCGCCCTTATCTTCGCCGCCCGTTCAACAAAACGGGATAGTTCTTCGAAAGGTTTGTGAATAGACTGTGAGGCAAATGTGAACAAAACAGGCACTAAAAATTTGCCAGTAAGTTACAAAGTCGTAACTTTGCCGTCCGCCTCAAAAAAGCGAGTTCAGTTCTTCACAAAACAAGTTGATTTTCACGCTGAAAGATTCGGTTTTTCTTGAAAAATAATTACCGGAAAATTTGGTAGAAATAAATGAGCCCTTACCTTTGCACTCCGTTAGAAATAACGGTGTTCAAAAACCCGGAAGAAACGCGAAAGCAACACGCTGGGGAAAGGGACACAAGATCTTTGAAAGTTAGGAAACAATAGCACTTTTATCCGCCTAGCCGGCGGGTAAAAACAAAAAGGTAAGTCAAGCGAATAACATTCGATTTGACACGTTTAATTTTCTTATTTGAGAATTCTACTGTCAGTATCAAACTTCATTTACAATGGAGAGTTTGATCCTGGCTCAGGATGAACGCTAGCGGCAGGCTTAATACATGCAAGTCGAGGGGCAGCATGCCCCGTAGCAATACGGGGTGATGGCGACCGGCAAACGGGTGCGGAACACGTACAGAACCTTCCTTCGAGCGGGGAATAGCCCAGAGAAATTTGGATTAATACCCCATAGTATATTGGAGTGGCATCACTTTAATATTAAAG
>JANOHQ010000213.1:0-3104 GCA_031406595.1 Chitinophagaceae bacterium | reverse complement strand
ATAACAAGTTGATCCAGCAGGATATTGATTCAAAAAGCTATCATGTAAATGAGCAGGAATTTAACGAGTTTTGCAAAGGGCAACTGGCCTTAGCAGCCTCTCGCCTCCCTTAAGACCTTGTCGCACCCATTTGACCCATTTGACCCATTTGACCTTTATGACCCACATGACTTCTCCCTTCATCCTCTACTCCGATGGCAAAGGCAAGATCTTTGAAGATACTTCGCTGTATGTCACAGGACGTAGTGGCTGGGATGCAGTTCCTGTTCCCGAAGAAGAATGGATCGAATTACCTGATGGCGGATCTTTATATGAATTGCCCGGGCGAAGAGGAATTGGCATTGATGTGGAAACAGGCGAGATGCGTTTATGTGAAAAAGGCTGGGCCGTTGCAGCATTTATTCCCCCGGCGCATACGGGTTTTTATTTAGCCGCTTATGAAACAACAAAAGAGGCGCCGGTACTTCCTTTGTTCTGTTATACCGCTGCTGGCTGGCTGAACGAAAAATTCTATGTACCCGCTACCAGGGTGGAACCGGATATCCGCCAGGATTGTGCAGGCTATGATACAGAAAAAGTAAAAGAGGGCGTTCTACAATTACAAAAACATTACCCGCATAACCGTCTTGTTACACACCTGACCAATAATTGCGCACTGACCTACCAATGTCCCGCCGCCCGGAATTTTTCTTTGGGGAGATGGGAATGCCCTGTACCGGTATCTCCCGCTTGCAATGCTAATTGCGTAGGCTGTATCTCGTTGCAACCGGATGAAGAACCGATCGTGTCTACGCAAGACAGGCTGACATTTAAGCCCACCGCAGAAGAGATCGTTGAATTCACTGTTCCGCACCTGGAATCGGCCCCCTACCCGATCATCAGTTTCGGACAGGGTTGCGAAGGCGAACCATTACTGATGTGGGAGACCATTCGTGAAGCGATAATCGAAATAAGAAAACATACGTCCAAGGGCAGCATCAATATCAATACCAACGGTTCAAAACCTGATGCGGTAAAAGCATTATGTGAAGCAGGACTGGATTCGATACGTGTGAGCACCAACTCGGCCCGCCGGGAGATCTACATGCCTTATTACCGGCCCAATAATTACCAGTTTGAAGATATAGTAGAGAGTTTGAAGGTTGTAACCTCTTTCGGGGGCTGGACCTCTATCAATTATTTTGTATTCCCGGGCATGACCGATTCGGTAGCGGAATACGAGGCATTGAGAAAACTGATCAGTGACACAGGATTAAAAATGATCCAGTGGCGGAATTTCAATATCGATCCCGACTGGTATCTCGGAAAGATCGGTGTAACGGATACAGGAGAATGTTTAGGTGTTCATCAACTACAACAACTGATCCGGGAAGAATTTCCTGATCTGAAATACGGTTATTTCAATCCTCCTATTGAACGTATCAAAGGAAGATTTGAAATGGATTTTGCGCATTAAAAAAATCAGGGTCACCCCATTGCAAGCCACGGCAAGTTCTGAGACTTTACGATCAATAACCCAGTTTTTTTCTTACGCAACCAAGGTATTGAGCAAAACATTCTGATTCCTTTATCCTGGCCGCAGCGCTGCAGGCAAGATAGCAACTGATCCCGCTGTTCTTGTTATCGCAATCTTTATAGCATTGTTTCTCATCAGCCTCCACCTGTGCAATGCAGTTTTCATACTGCTTCCAGCAATCAGTACAGGTGGTGGAGACAACATTTGAGCTTATGGTATACGACCCTGTAGCCGTACCGGTAATATCGGTAGTAAAATGGAAAGTACCGTTCTTTACATTACTGTTGGTAATATCCCTTGATATGGTCGTTGTATTTACACCTCTGAATTGTATAATCGCAGGTGAAGCATTTGTCAACTCAAGCCTGAAGTTATTATTATTCAGGTCAAGATTCTCCAGCCCGCTGACGGTGGCGGTAACCGTTGCCTTTGTGTTTTTTTGCACAACCGTTTTGTTAGCAGTAAGATTTGTCGTTATTACCTGGATATACATGGTCTGCGTTGCTCCGCCCTCCTGTATGCTAAGCGAAGCCCGGCCGGCCGGGATATCCGGGGGAACGTTTACAAAACTGCCCCTGTCCGACTCTGCAATTATTTCACAGGGAATATTATTAATGGAAACATTTGTATTGGCAGCATTCCCATCAAAAGATCCATTGATGGTTAATGGCACCCCGGGCTGGCAATAATTTATCGGTGCAAAATTTCCCGGTGAACGCTGAGGCGGCATTGGAATTTGATTGGCAGGTACCGTAACATTATTGCCCGGCGTTGGCAGATTAGGCAGGTTGACCGGAATCTGCGTTCTTGCCAATTCAGCTCCATTATTATCTCTTATGATAAAGGGTATGGAAGCTAGCCCTGCCGGCACCAACATTTTGAATAATTTATCTTTTACATTTGTTTGTTTGCCATCTATTTCTATCACCGCTCCCTCTAAAGTAGAGGACGGGGTTTTTGTAACTACGCTACCCGTAATTTTGTCACCAGGCCTTATATTATTGGGCACTTTTACATCGATCACTTCGCCGCTAATCGTTTTTACGGAAATGATCGATACTGTTTGCGGTCCGCTAACTCCGGCCGAACCAGTGGCTTTAGGTGTTGAAGGGAACACCTGCCCGGATACTTTTACCGTAAGCAGAAACAGGAAGATGAGTGAGCCTGAAGTTAATCCGCCGAAAAAGCTGAGCCGGGGAATTAGTGACTGTTTCATAATCTATTTATTTAGGTGGAAAAATTGGTTGGCAGTTGCAACGTACAATACCGCTATGAGGATAACTGTTTCCGTATGTCGTGCGGAGAGCAAGATCGGCTGGGCCCAGGTTATTGATGCGGGTACAAGCAGGAATAAAGAGAGCACAGAGAAGAAGTGACTCTTTCTCATAACTGTGCTTTTAATGAAAGTTAATTCAAATAATGCTGCATTGGAGAATTTTAATTCAAAAACAAATCCCCGGCAGGTTATCTTCGCGGTTAATTACTTCATAATTAATCTGTTCCTTGACAGAAAAAAAAGATATCTATAAAGGCGTCGGGTTAGCGGTACTGGCAGCTTTTATCTGGTCCGGTAATTTTATTGTTGCCA
>JANOHQ010000211.1:0-13936 GCA_031406595.1 Chitinophagaceae bacterium | reverse complement strand
TGACCTGAACATCATCAAACAAATTACCGACCAGGTCGAAACGGTAGAAGGTGTCCGTCTCCTTAATGTCGACCCGGGAAAAGCCACCAACAGAACGGTAGTCACTTTTGTGGGCAACCCGGAGGCGGTGATCGAAGCCGCGTTCCTTGCTATCAAAAAAGCCGGTGAACTGATCGATATGAGTAAGCACAAGGGCGAGCATCCCCGGATGGGTGCTACCGATGTATGCCCGCTGATCCCTGTCTCCAATATATCGATGGAAGAAACGGCACAGTATGCGCAAAAACTGGCGGAAAGAGTGGGTAAGGAATTGCAGATCCCGGTCTATTTATATGAAGCTGCGCAACCTGACAAGAACAAAAGCAATTTATCGGTTATACGGGCGGGTGAGTATGAAAGATTTTTTAAGAAAATAAAACTTCCGGAATGGAAACCCGATTTTGGTCCCGCGGTATTTGATGCCAAAAGAGGCGGAACCGTGATCGGTGCCAGGGATTTTCTCGTGGCCTATAACATCAATCTTAATACCACTTCTACCCGGAGGGCCAATGCCATCGCATTTGATGTACGGGAAGCAGGACGGGTTAAAAAGGAAGATGGCAAAATAATAAAGGATGAAAATGGTAAACCCGTTTCCATTCCCGGAACATTGAAATCTGTGAAAGCGATCGGCTGGTATATTGAAGAATACGGGATCGCACAGATATCCATGAACCTGACCAATATCACGGTAACACCCGTTCATATTGCATTTGATGAAGTATGTAAAAAAGCGGATGCAAGAGGTATCCGGGTAACAGGAAGTGAACTGGTAGGTCTTGTCCCTTTGAATTCATTGCTGGATGCCGGTCGTTATTTTCTACGGAAACAACACCGTTCCACCGGTGTGTCGGAAAAAGAACTGATCAGGATCGCGGTCAAGTCCATGGGATTGGATGAACTGGGCCCTTTCAAACCGGAAGAAAGAGTGATCGAATATTTATTAAGGAATAAGGCCGATCAGAAATTGGTGAGTATGACACTCACTGATTTTGCGGATGAAACGGCGAGTGAAAGTCCCGCCCCCGGTGGAGGTTCCATTGCGGCTTATGTGGGTACGTTGGGTATTTCCCTGGCTACGATGGTGGCCAATCTTTCTTCCCATAAGAAAGGATGGGATGAAAAGTGGGAGGAGTTCAGCAACTTGGCCGATATCGGGGAGAAGTATAAAAATGAACTGATAGGTCTGGTCGATGAGGATACCAGGGCCTTTAACCAGATAATGAATGCTTTTGGTTTGCCTAAATCAACGGAGGAAGAAAAAGCGACCCGCACGGATGCAATCCAGGCCGCCACTAAATATGCGATCGAGATACCATTCCGGGTGATGGAAGTCGCTTACAACAGTATGGAAGTGATCAAAGCCATGGCTGCTACGGGCAATCCCAACTCTGTTTCCGATGCGGGAGTCGGGGCTTTATGTGCAAGGGCGGCGGTGATAGGAGCTTTTATGAATGTCCGGATTAATGCGGCGGGTTATGAGGATAAAGAATTCGTTGCGGATAAACTGAACAAGGGCCACGAAATTGAGAACAAAGCCATAGCTTTAGAAGCCGAAATACTGAGGCTGGTGAATGAGAAAATTGGGGTATAGGAGAGAGAATAACCGCAGTCCAAAAGTTTCGGGAGAGGAGGCGCTGAGATATTTTAATATGCTTTGTATTTCCTCTGCGTATTCTCTGCGCCCCTGCGGTAAAAATATTTTTAGTCTTAAATTAAGAATTGAAAATGGAAAACGTGGAAACTAAGATGGCACCTGCTACTAGCAAACTCGCCGGTATGCAACACCTGAAACTGTATACCAAACAGGATATTCTTTCCCTGACCAAACTGCGTCGTTTTGAGACCAAATTGGGAGAAAGGCTGCAGACAGTTAACGGTGGGGGCCTGGAAAAATCGATCGCGGCTTCTTCCGCGAAATATGTGCTGTTCGGCATACCCGAAGACCTTGGCGCCAAGGGCAATTACGGTATCGGTGGAGCAGATACATTATGGATACCATTTCTACAGAGTTTCTTAAATATCCAGAGCAGTGATTTTTTAGATGGCGAAGAAATATTACTGGTAGGTCATTTTGATTTTGGTGATATCCAGTACCTGATCGATACTACGGCCAAGAGCGAGGAGGAAAAAACAGAAGCCTATCGTCATGCTGTAAATACCGTGGACGATGAAGTGGAACACCTCGCAAAAATTATTACGGAAGCAAAAAAGATCCCGCTTGTTATCGGTGGTGGTCACAATAATTCATACCCGCTTATTAAGGGGTCGGCCAAGGGTTGGCATAAAGCAGGGGTATTGCCACTGGCGCAGATCAATTGCATCAACCTGGACGCCCATGCCGATTACCGGCCGATGGAAGGAAGACATAGCGGGAATGCATTCCGTTATGCGGAAGAAGATGGCTACCTGCAGAAATATTGCGTGGTGGGTTTGCATGAGAACTACCTGCCGCAAAATGTCTGGATAGATATGGTCAATAACCCTTTTATAGACTGTATCACCTTCGAAGACATATTCATACACGAGAAAAGGACATTTATGCAGGCGGTATCCCATGCTACCGGTTTTACAGAAGATACCTTAACGGGCATCGATCTTGACCTCGATGCAATACAGAATACTCTTAGCAGTGCGATGACACCGGTCGGTATTACACCCGTTCACGCAAGGCAGTATATTACTTTCGCGGCAGCGGACAGCAAACCGGCGTATCTCCATATTTGCGAAGGAGCAACAAGGCTGAGCGATGGAAGAACGGATGCAACAAGCGGCAAACTGATCAGTTACCTTGTTAGTGATTTTATCAAAATGCAAACTACAGGGAAGTGAGTGTTAAGAACAGGATCATAGTATAGTGCATTAACCTGTTTTGAATGGTAGATAAGTTGGCACGGGAAAAAAATGATGATCAGCACCGTAAAAAAATGGACAGGGCGTGTTATTTATACGGTATTTTAAAAATAACACTTCAGTAGTATTGTTTATTGATCAGAAAGGATCATTTTTAAGTTGGATCAAATCTACTGCCCATGTCAGCAGTAATCACCCTAAGCAAGCTGCATCGCTGTGTGGAAATCCTGCTAAGGATATCCCTGGTTCTATTGCTTTGTTTTCATTCCTCCACTACATTTTCACAGTCGAAAGTTCATGAACTCCCGGGCAACCCGGATCCTCAAAATCTGGTATCCGGGATCGCAGTTATTATAGTGTATTTTAATTTACCATTAACCAAAACTCAGGCTTATGAAACGCTTACTCCTGACGTGTATTGTAATTACATTCCATGTCTTTTCCTACTCGCAAATTAATTGTTCTCCCATTCCGGCAGGCGGATGTAACTCTATCACCAATCACGATTTCAATCACCCCAATTATAATCCTTATGATTGGTATCATTATACCGATCCGTTTACTATGAACCTGGTTCCCGGATGGCTTTCTTCTCACGGAACCCCAACTATATATGATGGCGTTTTTTTTAACACGCCTTTACCTCCAACCGGTGCTTCGGGGTATTTTTTTGCGGGCGTAGGGCAAGACGGTGTGCAGGGCGGTAACGGCGCCTTTTTCAGTGAAGGGGTAGCCCAAAAAATACCGACCCTGGTCCCCGGGCATCTTTATGCATTTAGCTTTTTTAAAGCCAAAAAGGATTATACTTCAAATCCCTACGTTCAAACCAATAACCCCGTTGATTTTTTACATATCCGGCTGATGAATTGTTCGGATTATGATACCTATTTTCATCCTCCTTCACATGCCTATCCCACTATACCTCCCAACTCACAAGCTATTTACTGCGAAACAGCTGTAGCCAATGATAACTGGGAACAGGTGATGATTTATTTTACCGCCACTACCGCCTATGATATGATCTGGATATACCCTGAAGAATACCAGATACCCTGGAGGTTTTCGGGATTATTCTTTTCGCATCCCCAGTTAATTGATATAACGGCGATCCAATCGCAGGTACAACAGGGAACCTATCCTAACTGCATGGCCACACTTCCCAATTGCGGTCCTCTCAATTCTACCTATATCTGGGAGGGACCGAACGGCCAGTATATTACTGCGCAGTCGGGGCAGACCGTACAGGTAAACGCAAGCAATCCATTAAATGTTGGCACCTGGTTTCTTACGATAGTATTACCAGGAGCTACCATTACCAATAATACTTGTAGTCAGCAGGGAGGTGTTTTCACAAGTGTCAACGTTACTGCTTGTAGTTCGCCTCCCCCGGGTGGAGAAGTGTGGACATGGGTGAACGGGGATAACATTGTCAACCAGCCGGCTGTATATGGGACACAGGGTGTTCCTTCCCCGGCGAACAAACCCGGCGGAAGATTTTCTGCGATGAGCTGGACAGATCCAAATGGAAATTTATGGTTGTTCGGAGGAATGCCTAATGCGGGAGTACCAAATACCTGCTACAATGATCTTTGGAAATATGACCCCGTAAGTAACGAGTGGACCTGGAAGACCGGAAGTAATATTTCAAACCAGCCGGCAGTATATGGAACCATGGGCGTACCTGGCGCTGCCAATACACCCGGTGCCAGGACGCTCGGGATAACCTGGGTGGATCTGTCCGGTAATTTGTGGCTGTATGGCGGGCAGGGTTATTCAATGGCGAACTCCACCCTTGGCGATCTTTGGAAATATGATATCAGTATCAATCAATGGACCTGGGTAAATGGTAGCCAACTTTCCTTTCAACCCCCTAATCATGGTACTGTGCTTGTGCCGGCGCCGTCCAATTATCCCGGGTGCAGGGTCTTTTCAGTAAGTTGGGCAGATCTTTCCGGCGATCTTTGGCTGCATGGTGGTGATGATGGTATTACCGGTCCTAAGGATGATCTGTGGAGATACAATATTGCATCTAATATGTGGACCTGGATGAAAGGATCCACCGGTGCCGGGAATCCTGTTTATGGGACCAAAGGAGTTTCTAACAAATTCACTAAACCAGGATGGAGGGTCTATGCTGTTAGCTGGACGGATGCCTCTAATAATCTTTGGATGTTTGGCGGACTGGGGCCAGATGTGAACACTTCGATCGGCGAGTTGAATGATCTGTGGCGTTATAATATTGGCACCAGGAACTGGACCTGGATGAGCGGGGACAATATCATTAATCAAGCAGGTGTATACGGTATCAAAGGCACCGCATCCCCGGCTAATAAACCGGGTGCAAGAGATTGGGCAATATCCTGGGCGGATAATTCAAAAAATAATCTCTTCCTTTTTGGTGGTCAGAAGAATGGTGTGTTTAATGATCTCTGGAAATACAATACCGGTACCAATCAATGGACATGGGTTTCAGGAGACAATGTTGTTAATACGCCGGGTGTTTATGGCACATTAGGTACCGGTACAACCAGCACAAAACCCGGTGCAAGAACTGCTTCTATAAGCTTCCGGGATCCAAACAATGGAACCTTGTGGCTATTTGGCGGGTATGGGTATGGAAATACGGCGCAACCCGGACGCTTAAATGACCTGTGGAAATATAATGATGCTACTACCGGGCAATGCTGTTCATACAAGAATGGTTCTATTGATCAAAACAGCACCCATCCATCCTTCGCCAACGGGGTTACTGGTAACGCATCGAAAGAGCTGAGTAAATTTCGTGCGGGTGAAAAAGTAAATATTGAAAGCATCAGCATTTACAATACAGCCGGCCAATTGGTAAAAACCTCCAGTTCGATACAAGAGATCGCGGAAATAATTGTAGCTGGCAAAGCCCCTGGTTTTTTGACCCGCAATATTTATTTCATAAAAATTATTTATAAAAATAAAACCACTGAAATGATCAAAAAGATCCTGCAATAAGGATAAAATACCTGTTTATTCAAAAGGCTCCCTGTCAGGGAGCCTTTTGAATAATTATTATTGATCTTTCAGTCAATCATCATCCCGAAGGGATAGCTATGCCATAAACCAATAACAACAATCCTAAAGTTCAGGAATTTTCCTTATCCGAGACAGCAGCCAAAACACAAAAAACCCGGAATGAATATTCCGGGTCTACTAATCTTGTACTGATAAACTTTTTAATTGGACATTTACGGATTAGTTGGTTTTCAAAGGATGGATCGGTTTTCGAAAGGATGGATTGGTTTTCAAAACTGGTTTACTTCAAGGTATTGGATTTCATGGTTTCTATAGGATACGGACAGGTACTCTCACTTGAACTGGTACAAAGAAACAGTTTTGGGTATTCACTGCCTATAGATCAAAGATGAAACATTGTGTAGCGCTGGTTCTACAAAAGAAGTGAAAACATAAGTATATCTAACTATTTATGCGGGCCGGCAGGGATTTTTTCTATAGTAAGTCTACTAATAAGTGGAAGAACATTTCCTTCCGCTGCCACTCTCCGCCCGTCGCCTTATTTTAGGGGCATTAAAATGAAGTACTATGATTATCGCGACCATTGCATTCAACCTTATCAGTTTTGCGGATATCCCGGGATCGTCTTTTTTTCACAAAAAAAGGTAAGAACAAACTGTTCTGCAAAAGAAATCCATCATAAAATAGCGCCCGCCTAAAGTCCCGGCTAAGGAGAATTAGAACACAGGCCCGTATAATTTTATATCCGATCTGTCAAACGCTTTCCTGAATCGTGCCAGCATTTTCGCCGCCTCCGCTGTTTTCTTTTCGGCTGTCAACACCTGCCAGAGCCCAAACAATGCCCAGCCATTTTCTTTGTTGTTCAATAGATCCTTTTCCAGCACTTCTTTTGCTTCCTTCCATTTTCCGGCTTTGATATAAGCGTTACCCAAATAATGTTTGGGATTCAGCATCCAGTCCCTCGGTTCGCTGTATACCATACTCTCTTCCGTATTGACGGCTAACCCGAAACTGGCAATAGCATCATTATATCTCTTCTCTTTCAAAGCGATGGTTCCCGATAACAGGTTTTCTGCAATTACAGCGCCTTTGATAGCCGCGGAAAACGGCGTGAAGGGCAGGAGGAGCACACTGTCTTTCATCAATTGCTGAATTTGTTCCAGCTCATGCTTTGCCTCCGCTAACCGGGATTGGTTGCACAAAGCCATACCTCTTCCCAAATGATGAATGATATTGCCGTATACCTGGTTAGAAGCGGGTTGAGAATATTGCAATAATTGTGTCCAGTTGCCGAAACGGATGTCCACCAGCACCGGCGTACTGTGCACATACTGGATATAATTCCCAAGAGAACCAGGGAAAGAAAGATATTCTGTGGGAACGCTATTGGCTGTTTCTCTTGCGGACACCGATGATTGGCCCGAACGACCGGCCAGCATCGCATTATTCGTTTGCATATGCAGGTTATGAATAATATAGAGAAACGCATTCCCGTTTACGGGCTCATATAGTTGCACTACTTTTTTAAAACTGTTCACCGCTGCTTCATTTACACTTACTCCTTTTGCATAGTTACCGGTACGGAGATAGATATGCGATGGCATGTGAACGGTATGCGAAAGCCCCGGCGTCAGTTTCCCCAAACGATCGGCACTGGGTAAAGCTTTTGCAGCAAATGCCGATGGCTCCATGACATGGATATAATAATGATTGGCCCCGGGATGATTCGGGCTTTTCGCCAGTAATTTTTCCAGCACCGTCATTATCAATGGCGTCCATTCCCTGGGCGTGCCATCATTATTCCAGAGATCCCAGGGATGTTGCAACATCATCGCGTCCGCATACAATGCCTGCACATCCGCATGTGCCGGGAATTGCTTGTAAATGGATCTCATCGTTTCTGTATACAGGTTGTTCAGGATGGCCCGGTTCAAATCAGCGGAATCTGCGGTATAACGAACGGTCATCGCATCGATCAGTGCAGCTTCCACTGCATTGGCCTTATCCGCCAGTTTTTTTGCTTCCTTCGTCGCCGCCAATGCTTCGGGTGATGCAGCATAGCCCAGGTCATTGATATTAGGACCGTAGGCCAGCGCCTGCGCCCAGTAAAGCATCGCACAACCGGGATCAAATCTGGCCGCTTTCTTAAAAGAAGCCATCGCTTCAATGATGTGGAAACTGTAGTACATATTGATGCCCTGGTTGAAATAGAACTGGGCACTGTCATTCGCCGTGCTGATCTTCCATTTATGATTACCGGCCCCGGGAACAGGAGGGATATCGGTTTCTTCCAGTACTTCTTTCAGCATCTGCCAATCAGGGCTGCAGGAGATGAGATTTTTCTTTTTATAGATTTTTGACTCCTGCACAGTTGCGGATGGCGCAGCCATTCGCCGGAAAGCAAACAGGATAATGGCCACCAGCAGAGCGGCGCTGGCAAAAGCTATTTTTTTCTTCATTACAGCCGTTTGAGGAGGAAAAGTTACGAATTTTTGAAAAATTAAAGCGCCAGTAAACTGACAGGTGCAGCCGTTCTCAAGTTTTAACAGGGGAGAAGTCTCAAACCCGGTTAATATTGTTTAAATTTATAAGGCTGCACAGTTCAACCTGGCAGTAACCGCTTATGAAAAGGATACTGCTGATACAGTTCCTGCTTCTCACTCTTGGCAATGCAAATGCCCAAAACGAATTTGCTGCCACCGCTTTTTACACCGAATTCAAAAAGATATACGAAGATGCGCAAGCAGGGTTTGGAAATTGTAAGGGCGACCAGCGAAAGACCGGGATCGAAGGATTGTTCGCTGAGTATAAATTGAAATGCATTTTGCCGTTATCGGATTCTTCAAAATTGGTAATACCGGTGAAAGGGAACAGCTATGCCATTTATTATTTCGAGCCTGATAAAATGAGATTGAAGGTGGACCAGCGGTCGCTAAATCTACGTGAGGCGATCACCACATCTTTTGGTAAACCCCTGTATGTAAGAACCGAGACATCTATCGTGAACAACCAACCTTTTTCCAGTACCCTCTACTATGATGATCCGGGAATGACAAGCTCTGCCTTATTCCACCAGCTGATCTATTTCAATGCTGGTAAATACTATCTTTCGCTCGAGATCCGGGGGAAGAAGCAGTAGGCAGACAATAGACAATAGATAATAGGCAATGGGCAATTGACAATGGTGAATAGTCAATCTTCAATCGCAAATAGAAAAAGCAATGGGCACCCGCAAGTATAAAATCTTAAATTATTTCCCTTCCAGCTCCATGATCTTTTCAAATACTTTCTCGTATTCGGCATTGAGTTGTACTAACTCACCCGCAGCCTTTTTATAAGCTGATTCCGCCTGCAGGAATTTTGTTTTGTCCGAGTAAACAGCAGGATCGGTCAGTGATGCCTCCAATTCATTTTTTTGTTTGTTCAGCCCCGCGATCTTTTCTTCTAATTGCTGGAACTGTTTCTGCATCCGTTGTAATTCTTTCTTGGCTTCTTTATCGATCGCTGTTGTTGCTTGCTTCTGAATGACCGGTGGAGTCTTTGTCTCCTGGGTTTTGTCCCTTGTTCCTTGTCCCTTGTCTTTTGATCCTTGACTCTTGTTGCTTGTGCCTTGTTCCTTGTCCCTTGCGCCTTGTGATTTTTTCAGATCAGCTTCCTGCTTCGCCATTCTTTCTTTCCAGGCCACCCATTCTTCATAACCTCCTTTGAATTCCTTGATCTCGTGATCGACGATCTCCCAGATCTTGTTGGCCGTTTTGGAAACAAAATAACGGTCGTGGCTGACCAGGATAATGCTGCCCTCGTATTTGGTCAATGCTTCGATCAGCAGGTCGCAGCTATGCATATCCAGGTGGTTGGTCGGTTCATCCAGCATCAGGAAATTGGCTTTGCTGACAATTACTTTGGCCAGCGCCACCCTTGCTTTCTCACCACCGCTTAATATTTTGATCTTTTTATCTGCATCATCCCCGCTGAAAAGAAAACATCCCAGCAAACCACGCAGTTCGAGTTCGTGCATCTGGCTGCCACATTCTTTCATTTCATCCAGTATGCTGTTGTTGACATTCAATGCTTCCAGCTGGTGCTGCGCATAAAAACTTTCGTCTACATTATGTCCCCATTTTCTTTCTCCCTTGCTGAAAGTTTCAGCGCCGGCAATGATCCGCAGGAGGGTGGACTTACCTTTCCCATTCGCACCGATCAGTGCGATCTTATCACCGCGGTCGATTTCCACCGATGTGTTCTCCAGGATCACATTGTCGCCAAAAGATTTTGAAACATTTTTTAATTCAGCGAGCACACGCCCCGGTGTTTTATCTACGCGGAAGTTGATACGGATATTCGGTCTTTCCAGCGCCGCATCTTCGATCCGCTCCAGTTTGTCGAGCTTCTTCATGATACTCTGTGCCATGGCGGCTTTGCTGGCCTTGGCACGGAAGCGTTCAACCAGTCTTTCATTCTGGCGGATATAGTCCTGCTGATTCTCGTAAGCTTTTTGCTGCATTTCTATCCGGATGGCTTTCTCCTTTTCAAAATAATCATAGTTGCCGGTATAGATATGCAATTGCTGCTGGTACACTTCTACGATCTTGGTGACCATGCGGTTCAGGAAATATTTATCGTGGCTCACGATCACCACCGCGCCCTGGTAATGCAACAGGTATTTTTCCAGCCATTCGATGGAGGGAAGATCAAGGTGATTGGTAGGTTCATCGAGCAATAAAAGATCGGGGGCCTGCAAGATCATTTTTGCCAGTAATACCCGCATTCTCCATCCCCCGCTGAACTCTTTATAGGGCCGGTTCAGGTCTGTATTTTCGAATCCCAACCCTTGTAAAACCTCTTCCGTTTTATGATGGATATTGTAACCACCCAGCGTTTCCAGTTCGTGCAGCTTATCACTGTAGTCATGCAGTGTTTTTTCATCACCGGTTCTTTCCAGTTCTTTGCCCAGTTCTTCTATTTCTTTTTCGAGCTGCAATACCTTTTCAAAAGCACTCATTGCCACCTGGAGGATCGAATCATTGGTATCAAAACTGAGCAGGTCCTGGTGCAGGTAGCCGATCGAAGTGGTACGGCTTCTTTCCACGGTGCCGGCGGAGGGTTGATATTCACCCACCAGTAATTTGAGCAGGGTGGACTTGCCGGTTCCGTTATAACCGATCAGGCCGATCCGCTCCCCGGGCTGAATATGCCAGGTAGCTTCTTCTACTATAACCCTTGCTCCAAACTCGAATGTTACATTCTGAAAACCTGCTAGCATAATTGAAAATTGTCAAATTGGTCATATAGGTCATATCAGTCATACAGGTCATATTGGTCAACGTTTGAATCATATGACCTATATGACTTTATTTGAGCCATGTGACTTTTATGACTCTTCTGACTTTACGAGGCGCAAATTTAGCTATAATCAGCGACTAAATTGCCGTGTAAAAACATAAAATCAGCACATCACAGGCAGCAATTATCTTTGCATTGCTGTCAAATCGACCGAATAAAAGAGCCTTTAATCGTTTTATGCAAAAATTCCTCTGTGTTGTCCTGGTCTTCTGGTGGATGAATCCTGTATTTGCCCAGAATGCGACAGCGTCCGCCCGTTTCACCTTAAATGGATATGTAAAAGATAGCCTTACTGGCGAATCGATCATTGGTGCCACGGTGGCTGTCAATGGACAATCAAAAGGGGTGGCCAGTAACCAGTACGGTTTTTATTCGATCACGCTGGAAGAAGGAGACTATACGATCAGCGTTTCCCATGTCTCTTATGTCGGCGGAGCGGCCCGGATCAGCCTGCATACCAACCAATCCTATAATTTTGAGATAGTCTCCCGCTCCTCTGCCTTGTCCGATGTAGTGGTATATAGCAAACGCCGGGATGCCAATGTTAAGAATGCACAAATGGGCAAGATCGACCTGTCGATCGGCCAGATAAAGAATATTCCCGCTTTTATGGGAGAGATCGACATTCTGAAGGCACTACAGTTATTACCCGGTGTCCGCAATGCAGGAGAGGGCAATGCCGGATTCTATGTAAGGGGTGGTGGACCCGATCAGAACCTGATCATGCTGGATGATGCCGTAGTGTACAACACAGGTCACCTGTTCGGTTTCTTTTCCATTTTTAATTCTGATGCTATCAAAAATGTATCCCTGATAAAAGGTGGTATGCCTGCACAATATGGAGGAAGATTGTCTTCCGTGGTAGATGTTACGATGAAAGATGGCAATATCAACAAATTCCAGATGGAAGGTGGTATCGGGCTTATCGCTTCGCGGTTCTCGTTGCAGGGCCCCCTGAAAAAAAATAAGGCATCCTTCATTATCTCTGCCCGCCGGACCTATGCCGATGCGATCGCCAAACCTTTTATTAAGAAGAGCAGCAGTTTTTACGGATCGGGTTATTTTTTTTATGACCTGAATGCCAAAGTGAACTATCGTTTCTCTGAGAAAGACCGGCTTTACCTCAGTGGTTATTTCGGAAGGGATGTTTTTGATTTTGTCAATGCGAAGCGTTCCTTTGATACAAAGATCCCCTGGGGTAATTCAACAGCAACCCTGCGCTGGAACCATGTATTCAACCGCCGGCTTTTTTCCAATGCCACTCTTGTATACAATGACTATAAGTTCAGCTTTTCTGCCAGGCAGGAAAATTTCGAGATCGGGCTTTTCTCCGGGATCAAAGACGGCACTTTCAAAATGGATTTTGATTACTACCCGCTGCCCAATCATAAATTAAAGTTCGGCGGGTTGCTGACCTATCACAAATTCACCCCCAACGTGGTGAGTGGGCGGCAGGATTCGATCGTATTCGAGCCGAATAACGAAGGACTGAAATACGCCGCCGAATCGGCCCTGTACCTGCAGGATGACTGGGAGATCGGGGAGAAGTGGAAGATCAACTATGGATTGCGCTTTAGCAGCTTTACCCAGATCGGACCCTTTACAAAGTACCTGCGCGATGCCGATGGCAATAAGCTCGACAGCACTTTCTATGGTAGTTTCAAACCCGTGAAGACCTATGGTGGTGTGGAACCCCGCATTACCGTACGGTATGCGGTCAACGACGAGACATCGATAAAGGCGGCGGTGACAAGGAATTTTCAATATATACATCTGGTTAGCAATTCCGGCAACACATTACCTACTGATCTCTGGGTACCGAGTACCTATGTGGTAAAGCCACAGGTCAGTTGGTTGTATTCGGCAGGATTGTTTAAAAATTTTGCGGATAATAAATACGAGGGCTCGCTGGAGTTGTATTATAAGGACATGCAGAACCAGGTGGAGTACAAGGAAGGTTATACGCCGTCATTGAGTGACCCTGAAAATGAATTTGTTTTTGGCAAGGGCTGGAGTTATGGTGCCGAATTCCTGGTAAATAAATTAAAGGGAAGGGTTACCGGCTGGGTGGGATATACGTTGTCCTGGACATGGAGAAAGTTTCCGGGACTGAATGAAGGTGAGAAATATCCCACGAAGTATGACCGCCGTCATGATATGTCGGTAGTGGCTAACTATGATGCCACTAAGAAATGGAAACTCGGAGCTGTGTTGGTCTATGGCACCGGTAATGCACTCACTTTACCCGAACGTTTTTATTTTATCAATGGTACCCTTACACAGGAATACAGCAAGATCAACCAATACCGGATGAAAGCCTATCACCGCATCGATATTTCCGCTACCTATTCTCCCACACCGAAGAAAAAACGGAAACTGACCAGCTATTGGGTATTTAGTATCTATAATGTGTACAGCCGGCTCAACCCATACTTTATTTATTTTGACCAGGATGGCAGTGCAGTAACCGGGAATCTGAAAGTAGAAGCCAGGCAAGTGTCTTTGTTTCCGGTATTGCCGGCAGTGACGTGGAATTTTAAATTTTAATACTGTCTGTACTGTGATTTGTTTGATTTTTGTGATTATGGTGATTTATACTTCCTTATTAGTGAATCGCTTAAAGCTGGGACTTGTCTCTCCAAAATTGATCGATCATACTAACTGCTCAGTAATCATAGCAATCATTCAATCACGA
>JANOHQ010000205.1:0-15008 GCA_031406595.1 Chitinophagaceae bacterium | reverse complement strand
GATGGTAAATTGGGTGGACAGGCATTCGTACCGGGTGTAGCAGGAACATGGAAGGATCTTACAGACTCCGTAAACCAAATGACCGGTAACCTTACATCGCAGGTGCGTAATATCGCCGAGGTAACAAAGGCAGTAGCTTCCGGTGACCTGAATAAAAAAGTAACGATCGACGTAAAGGGAGAGATCTTCGATCTGAAAAATACCATCAATACGATGGTGGATCAGCTGAACTCATTCGCCTTTGAAGTAACCCGTGTGGCGAGAGAAGTAGGTACCGATGGTAAATTAGGAGGACAGGCCGAAGTACAGGGTGTGGCCGGTACCTGGAAAGATCTGACCGACTCCGTGAACATGATGGCATCGAACCTTACCAACCAGGTGCGGGGTATTGCAAAAGTGGTAACCGCGGTGGCAACAGGTAACCTGAAACAAAAATTATCGATCGTATCACGTGGTGAAGTAGCACAGCTGATCGATACGATCAACGAAATGACCGATACACTGGCGCTGTTTGCGGACCAGGTAACGAACGTGGCACGTGAAGTAGGGGTGGAAGGACGATTGGGTGGACAGGCATCCGTGCCCGGTGCATCCGGTATCTGGAAAAATCTGACGGAGAACGTGAACCAGCTGGCAGAAAACTTAACGACACAGGTACGTGCCATCTCTGAAGTGGCATCGGCGGTAACCAAGGGCGACCTTACACAGATGATCCGTGTGGAAGCAAAAGGTGAAGTAGAAGAATTGAAAGATACCATCAACCAGATGATCGCCAACCTGAAACAAACAACCTTGCGTAACCAGGAACAGGACTGGTTGAAATCCAACCTTGCGAAATTCACACAGATGTTGCAGGGACAGAAGGACCTGAACACGGTTACACGCCGCATCCTTTCGGAGCTCGCACAGGTGGTAAATGCGCAAAAAGGTATGTTCTACATTCTCGAGCAGGATGAGAACTTCAAAAATCAAAAACTAAAATTATTCTCGGCCTACGCATTTGGTGAAGAAGTAAAAGGGTCCAAGGAATTTGCCCTCGGCGAAGGGCTGGTAGGCCAGTGTGCGCTGGATAAAGAACGTATCCTTCTTTCCAATGTGCCGAAAAATTATATCAAGATAGGATCTGGATTGGGCAAGGCTTCTCCGCTGAACCTGATCGTACTCCCGGTATTGTTCGAAAAAGAGATCAAGGCGGTTATCGAACTCGCTTCCTTTGATACATTCAGTGAAACGCACTTAGATTTCTTAAGCCAGTTGACAGAAAGTATCGGTATCGTACTGAATACGATCGAAGCGAATACAAGAACAGAGAGCCTGCTGGTACAGTCGCAATCACTAACCGATGAGTTGAGAAGAACCAATGAAGAGTTACAGGATAAAGCTCACCTGCTGGTAAAACAAAAAGAAGAGGTGGAAGACAAGAACAGGGAGGTGGAAGAAGCAAGGTTGTCGCTGGAAGAAAAAGCAGAACAGCTACAGCTTACCTCTAAATATAAATCCGAGTTCCTGGCGAATATGTCGCATGAGTTGCGCACCCCGCTGAACTCACTGCTGATCCTGGCGCAGCAATTGTACGAGAACCACGATGGTAACCTGAATGATAAGCAGGTGAGTTATGCAAAGACCATCCACAGTTGCGGTGATGACCTGATCCAACTGATCAATGATATTCTTGACCTGTCGAAGATCGAATCGGGATATATCTCCACCGACTTCGTCAAGCTCCAGTTCAATGAGATCACCACGTTCGTGGAAACAACCTTCAAACACCTTTCTGAAAATAAGAATCTCCGGTTCACCATCGAAGTGGATGATAAGCTGCCAGGCAGCATGGAGACGGATGCACAGCGGTTGAACCAGATCCTGAAGAACCTTCTTTCGAATGCGTTCAAGTTCACAGAGAAAGGAGGTGTAAACCTGCGGATATACGAGGCCAATCGTAACTGGAGACAATCCAATTATAGCCTGGAAAATGCGGCACGGGTAGTAGCATTCGAGATCAGGGATACCGGTATCGGTATTTCCAAAGACAAACAGAATATCATATTTGAAGCTTTCCAGCAAGCGGAAGGTTCTACCAGCCGTAAGTATGGAGGTACCGGTCTCGGTCTTTCTATCAGCCGTGGTTTGGCGGACCTATTGGGTGGTTCGATCGAATTGTCGAGCGAAGCAGGGCAGGGAAGTATCTTCACGTTATTCCTTCCGATCGATTACAACCCTACCATGGGTAAGCGGGAGAAGCAGAGTACATTGAAAGTAAGTGAGTACAAACTGGAAAGCAATTCACCGGATGCGATACTTCACTCCGTGCCGACGATCAAGGTCAATGAAACGAAGGACCTGGAATCGCTGAATGAGATCATCAATGATGTGGGTGATGACAGGAATAATATCGCGACCGGGGATAAAGTGGTGCTGGTGATCGAAGATGACCTGCGTTTTGGCAAGATCATGGTTGAGAAAGCACATAAGATGGATCTGAAGGTCGTGATCGCTACTACTTTTGGCGAAGTGTTTGATCTTGTCAATAAATATTGTCCCATTGCAGTCACCCTGGATGTAAAACTCCCGGATGCCAGCGGATGGAGGATACTCGATCTTTTCAAAAACGATATCAATTTCCGTCATATACCTGTTCACCTGATCTCCGGTGAAGAAAACCGCTTGCTGGCCATGCAACGAGGTGCCAGGAGTTTTAGCCTGAAACCGTTGAAGACAAATGCTTTGAACGATCTCTTCAGCGATATCATCCAGTACAATGCACGGAAGCAAAAGAGAATGCTGATCATTGAAGACAACGAACTGGATTCATCACAGGTAGCTAAAATAATGGACAATGGCGAGCTGATCGCTATCGATATCATTGATTCCGGTAACAAAGCACTCGGGAAGATCAAAGAAGAGGATTACGATTGTATCATCGTGGATTATATGCTGCCCGATATCGGGGGTATGGAATTGGTGACCGAGATCAGCAAGATCAAGAAAACACAAATGACACCGGTGGTGGTGTACTCCGCAAAAGATTTCTCTCCCAAGGAAAGAACACAACTGAAGCAGTATGCCAACCGGATCCTGCTGAAGGACGTGAACTCACTCGACCTCTTGCTCGAGGAAGTGGTACTATTGCTGCATATCGATCACAAAGAGCTCTTGCCGAAGAAGAAAAAGCTGATCGAGAACCTGCGTTCGAAGAACGATGTACTGACAAATAAAAAAGTACTGGTAGTGGATGATGATGTGCGGAACCTCTTTGCCCTCACCACGGCCTTTGAACGCTACGCGATCCAAACCATTACGGCAGAGAGCGGCCAGGAAGCGATGAATATCCTCGAAGAGAGAAAGGATATCGATATTGTGCTAATGGATATCATGATGCCAGAAATGGATGGTTACGAAACAACCCAGAAGATACGCAGAGAGCATAAGAACAATAACCTGCCGATCATTGCCGTTACAGCCAAAGCGATGAAGGGCGACCGGGAGAAATGTATCGAAGCAGGCGCTTCGGATTATATCACCAAACCCGTGAAGATCGACCAGCTACTTTCACTGATGAGAGTCTGGTTGTATAAGTAAATCATGAAAGCAGCGGTAACAAATAAACCTGCACTGAAATCGGATATCAAGATCCTGATCGTGGATGACCGGGAAGATAACCTGTTCTCGATCGAAGCGATACTCGAGAAGGATCAGTATACCATCATCCGGGCGAATTCGGGGCGGGCTGCTTTAAAGGTCCTGTTGAACGAACACGACTTTTCCCTCATCCTGATGGATGTGCAGATGCCCGAACTGAACGGATTTGAGACGGCCACCATCATTTATGAACGGGACAAACTGAAACATATTCCCATCATTTTCATTACAGCTTACAGCAATGATGAGGACCATGCATTCAGGGGCTATAAAATGGGTGGGGTGGATTATATTTATAAACCCATCAACCCGGATCTTCTCCGCGCCAAGGTTTCCGTTTTTGTAGAATTGTATCGAAAGAACAGCCAGCTGCAGCTGCAGGAGAAACGACTGCTCGCTACCAACAAGTCATTGCAGAAAGAGATCGAGGAAAGAAAGATATCAGAAGAAAAAGTGCAGCGGCTGAATGATCAGCTCACAGAAAATAATCATCATCTCAAAGAGATAAATGAAGAGCTGGACCAGTTCGCCTATATGGCATCGCATGACCTGCAAGAGCCATTGCGGAAGATCCAGATGTTCAGCGATAAGATACTGGTAAAAAAAGGCCAGGACGAAGAAAGTGAACGTTATTTCGCGAAGATCATCAGTGCTTCCCGGCGGATGCAATCCCTGATCAATAACCTGCTTGATTTTTCCCGTCACTCCGTAAGCTCATCCGATTTTAAAAAGACGGACATGAACCAGTTGCTCGCGGAAACGCTGGGTGAACTGGAAATGGATATCGAGAAAACAAAAGCAACCGTCAACCATAATAAACTTCCCGTTATTTCCGTGGTGCCGGGATTGATGCAGCAATTATTTTCCAATATTATCAGCAATGCGATCAAGTTCCGGAAAAAAAAGGAGCCCCCCGTGATCGAAATAAAAGCAGAAAAAATATCCCCGGGAGATTTAACAGCATTGAATGGCAAACTGCATGGAGGTGTTTATCATAAGATCACCATCAGCGATAATGGGATCGGGTTTGATAACCAGTATAGCCAGGAGATATTCAAGGTGTTCAAACGGCTGCATAGCTACCAGGAATTTGAAGGCACGGGTGTTGGTTTGTCAATCTGTAAAAAGATCGTAGAAAAACACGGTGGTGTTATCAGCGCAGAAAGTGCGCCCGGCCAGGGATCCACATTTACCCTTGTGCTTCCCGAAACCCAGGAAAAAAATTAAAGGATCATCCCAGCCAGCCGAGCAGGGTGCGGGCCAGTAATACAGAAGCCGCGCCTGTCACTAATCCCCCATATATTTCTTTTGTTGTATGATCAGAGACGATCATCCTGGCCGTGCAGACTAATCCTGTAAACAGCAAAGCAACAGATAACCAGCTGCCAAAATGCAATGATTGTGTGAATGCCATCAGTATAAAAAATGCCAGGACAATGCCGGCAGAAATAGTATGCAGGCTTACTTTCATTCGTATATTGACCATCAGGCCTATAATAGTACTGATAAATGTAGCGGCCGCAAACAGCACGGCTTCTTTGGGCATATCGGCTCCACCGGTTGTTTTGCCAAAATTGAACCATACATACGATATCCAGAAATACCAGATCATACAGGCAATAAAAGGGATGACCCTGTCTTTTTGCGTATGCAGGTAGATAGTGTCAATAAACTTTAATCCTTTTAATAATAGCACGGTAACCAGGGGAAAAAAAGTAAAACATACTATCGCGATCATCATGATCCTGAATTTCAGGAAGCTGGAAAAGCCCGCGAATAAATAAGGATGTTCATATAACAGGAAGGCAATGACCATTACCGGGACAAAAACAGGATGAAATACCCAGGAAATGATCCTGGCGATCACCCGGAGTACCAGTGGTTGTTCAGGATAAGAATGACTCCCTGGTTCCTGCAATTGACTTTGCCCATCTACCATCAGTCCCGTATTCATACTTATCACTTATTTCTGCAAAGTAAAGGAATTGGGGCAAGATGATTGGCGATTGTATGGCTTAACCGCGAAGACGCTAAGTCGTGAGGTAACGCAAAGAATTCTTCGCGAACCATTGCTCCCGAAGCCTCGGGATTCGCGGTTAAACTATTTTTAAACAAGCACACCTCTAAAAACCCGCAGTAACAGCTTGTTACACGATTACCGGGAAACCCCTGCGGTCTTTCCTGCTGCCGGCCCCTGGCTTTTTGTATATTTAAATATTGATCCGCTATCTCGTGGCTAGTGCCGGCAGTTTACCATTTGCACACCAAAAAAAATGCATGAAGAAACTATTGTTTACCGCCCTCTTTGCTATTTGCTTTCAACAAGGGTTTTCACAGAAAATAGATAAAGCCAAAATGCAGGCTATGTACGATGCCATTAAGGACGCCGGTATCCTGCATGCGGATTTTGTAATGGCGCAGTGCATGCAGGAAACAGGGAATCTCACCTGTAAAAAATGCTGTCTTCGCTACCATAACCTGTTTGGTTTTTATGTAAAAGGGAATAAGTGCAAAAAATTTGAATCCGATAAGGAGTGCATCAAATACTACAAAGAATGGCAGAAAAAGCGCTATGAAAAATGGCGGAAGAAATATCCCAAAGAGGATTACTATCATTTCCTAAAGCATGTAAAATATGCCACAGGGGATAAATACACCGGGGAATTGAAACCGAAGGTGGCGTGGGTGAGAAAGAATCTCAGTTTATAGTTTTGCTTCGTGCCTCGCAATGACAGGTTTATTGTTTATGGTTGTTCAAAGTGCAGGGTTTTCTGCAAGTAGTAGAGCCTTTGGTACTAAAACAACCATAAACCCTTAAGGTTTCATCTTCGGACTTCCTTTGACCATCAGCCCTTTTATATTGCTGATATGAAATGGGGTATGTGCAGCAAAAATATTATTGAGAAAAAGTAATTCATTGATTCCCTCGGCTTTCAGCATTCCAATAAGATCCCCGCTGTAATAACGCGAGTCCACGACTATCACTTTTTCATAATTGTTGATGAGGAATGGCGCAAAGGCATTTCCGTATGATTCTTTAACGATAGCGATCCTCCTGCCGTTCTTATGCTGTGTTTCCATTTTGCAGACCGGCAGATCTCCCTGCAGGAAAACGGAATAACTATTGTCTCCACTGACTTGCTCCGCATACATATTCGATTTGGCCCAGTAGCTGATATTGTTACTGCTACCAATATAAAAATTTACAGAGTCGCGAAACAAATAATACCGTACTGAATCAGGATTGTTCTTTAAAAGTGATGACCGTGTCAGACGATGAAAGAAACCCAGGAAGCCGGGTTTTACTTTCGATGCTACCGTATCAAGGGATACCGGCGAAAGTCCCGCCGAGGCGCAAAAGCTTTTATAGGCATAATAGGCACCTAAACTGGTCCAGTGATGATCTGTATTAAAGTAGATATATTCTGTACGGTGCTTTCTTATTTCATCTACGGGATTGACTTTTATGATCCCCGGATCTTCTGCAGCAAACACCGCATCGATGGCTTCTTTGGCCGGTTTGGCCTTGTCTTTATATCGCCCGGTTATTTCAAATTCAAAACCATTCGGGATGATCATGTTGTAGATCTTCAACCCGGTAAGCTTCAGGCGACTATACATATTGATCACATCCGCATAGGCCTTGCCCATGCTGGCACCGCCACTGAATATTTCAAACCCGCGGTTCTTGAAAATAAATACAGCTCCTTTTTTTATGCCTTCCTGTCCATCATCGGGAAGTATCCTGGGAGGAATCGGATCTTCTTTTTTTGTAACCACTTTGGAAGCGGTGTCATCATTGTTTTCTTTTTTCTTACTGGAAGAATTGTTGCAGGATGTAAAGATGATGACTGCAATGAATGCGGAAAGAAAAGGTTTCATGGTTATGCTTTGTTTCTGATAGATTTATTACGATACCTAAACAGCCAGGTTTTCAAGTGAGTTATCATTTCTTGTTTGGCAGATTCTATATATTCTTCTTTTGTCAGCCCTTTTGATGAGTGAAAATCAAGTCCGTCGGACTCCTCTTCCCAAATAGAAACATGAAGTGTGTATACATCAAGAAGGTCAAAATCCAAATGATCTAACCCTTCATAGCTGAGATCGATAATATTCTTATACCCTTCATAAGGGTCGGCTCCATTGTTGACAATATCTTCTGCATAATATACCAGAAGATCCAGAAATGCATCTTTATCGTCTTTGAGATTGAACCCAAGCTCATGTAATGCTTTTTGAAAGTCCTCGCAAAGTACAAAAGCATTCTCAGTCCTTCCCCGACCAGCTAATATGCGAAGCGACCCAGAATCATAACCTTCCTCAATGCCAGCAATTGCAATATCCGGAAGGTCTTTATCCGTCAAAAGACCAAGTTTGTAGGCAGATAGTTGTTGATGAAAATTCATGGTGGCTTCGCAGGTCGATCCCAGTTCACCGTTTAAACGGTGAACTGGCAAGATCATTTTTTCAACCCTTTTATTTTATCGATATGGAAAGGTGTATGTGCAGCAAAGATGTTATTGATAAACAACAGTTCATTAATGCCCTCCGCTTTTAGCATGGCGATAAAATCACCGGTATAATAACGCTGGTCCACTACGATCACTTTTTCATAGTTGTTGACCAGGAAGGGAGCGAAAGCGTTGCCATAGGATTCTTTCACTACGGCGATCTTTCTTCCATTTTTATGCATTGTTTCCATTTTCACGATGGGCTGATCTCCCTGCAGGAATACCGAATAGCTGTTTGGCCCTGTGGCCCCTTCGCCATACATTTTTGATTTATTCCATGCGCCGATCTTTGCGCTTCCAATGAAGAAAGCCACTGAATCGCGGAAAAGATAATAACGTACCGAGTCGGGATTGCTCTGTAGCCCCGGGTCCCTGGTAAGGCGATACAGGGAACCAAGGAATGAAGATTTTGTCTTTGAAACAACCGTGTCGAGCGATACCGGGGTTAAGCCGGCTGTCTCGCAGAAAGCCCTGTACGCATAGTAAGCGCCGAGACTGGTCCAGTGGTGATCCGTATTGAAATAGATATACTCGCCACGGTGTTTCCTGATCTCATCGATGGCCCAGACTTTTTTGATATCGGGATCTTCACTATTGTAAATATTTTCGATCGCAGGCCTGTTCGGCTTCTGGAGCTTTGCATATTTCTCCGTGATCTCAAATTCCAGTGCAACAGGTATGATAAGATTATAGACCTGTATCCCTGGTTTCAACAGCCGATGGTAGGAATTGATCACATCGGCATAGGATTTACCCATACCCGCGCCGCCCCCAAACATTTCAAATGCCCTGTTCTTGAATACAAACACTTTTTTCTTTATCTCACCGGTAACGCCATCATCCGGCAGCGGACCATCCTGCACTACAGGTCCTTTCTTAGCCGTATCTGTTTTTTCATTTGCCTCTGCATCGTTTTGCGTATCATAGATCTTTATTTCACTCGAAGTAAAACCAAGGCTGTTGCGGAGTTTATCAGAAGCACTGATCCAGTTGTCACGGAATGGAAAATTATCAGCGTACCAGGCATTGATGCCCTTAAAATATTTTCCCTTCCAGAATGTGCTGTCCGTATAAGTGGGGAATTCCGCCAGTTTGCGGTTTTCCATCACAGATATCTTATCCTTCTTCATCGCCAGTGAAGCAATAGCACCGATCAGCAGTACGCCACAAAACACGATCACATTGATCGCGTGCAGCTTCCTGGTTCCTGTTTCACTCGTATTCATCACTCCTGTTTTGTTGACCGGTCAGAACCGGAAATAAATAAATGGATTATAACTTTTACCTACCAGTTGCGATACGCACAGAAACAATAACAAAATATTGAAACCGATCGTCACCGTATCGAAAGTAGTTACCCGTATTGCCCGTTTATCCACCCATGCTTTTACTTTATGGTATACCGGCATACATAATATAATGGTTATGATCAGCCAGAACAGGTGTGTAGTAACGGTATTAATAAGGTCACTATTGCCTGTTTCACTTCCGCTGAAGGAGAATAATTTTTGAACATAAGCCCCCAGCATGGCTGTATCAGTGAAATAGAAGATCACCCATCCCGGGATAATAATGATCAATGCGTATATATGGGCCACAAAGGCGGGCGATTTATCCAGCCATTTCTGCAGGAAAGCTTTTTCCATTGCGATAAAAATGAAGAAATACAGGCCCCAGAAGATAAAATTCCAGCTGGCGCCATGCCACATACCCGTCAGGAACCATACCACAAACAGGTTAAAGTAGACATGCTTCTTATTACCGCCTAACGGGATATAAACATAATCCCTGAAAATACTTCCCAGCGAGATATGCCAGCGTCGCCAGAATTCACTGATCGATTTCGAGATATAGGGATAATTGAAGTTCTCCCGGAAATGGAAACCGAACATGCGACCCAGCCCGATGGCCATATCTGAATAACCTGAAAAGTCGAAATAGATCTGGACCGCGAACATGATAAGTCCGAACCATGCTTCCCAGCTCGAAAATAAAGCCAGTTCCCCCGTTGTCAACGGATCGCTGTTATCGCCCATATATTTTTTTACGAGCTCTGCGGCAATATTGGCAATGATCACTTTTTTGAATAAACCGATACAAAAACGCGAAATACCCAAACTGAAATCCCGGATGGTCTCATTCCGTTTGTCGATCTCATGTTCTACGTGTGCGTAACGGATGATGGGTCCGGCTACAAGGGAAGAAAACAGGGATACATACATGAGGAAGTTGGGGAAAGAGCGCTGTGCTTTGATATCGCCCCGGTACACATCCACCACGTAAGAAATGGTATGAAAAGTATAAAACGAGATACCGATCGGCAATGCGTAACCCGGCGCTGAAAAAGAAGTTCCCAACAAGGCATTCACCTGGTTGACAATAAATATATCGTATTTGAAGGTAGCCAGTAAGGCCAGGTTAAATACCACGGTAAAGACCACTCCCACTTTCGCCCATTTGGTGCCCCGGTGATTTTCAATAAATATGGAATTGGCCCAATCCACCGCCGACGACAGGATCAATAATACGATCCAGATAGGCTCTCCCCAAGCGTAAAACATCAATGAAAAAGCGATCAACACCCAGTTCCTGAACTTCGGATTCCCGGTGCAGTAATAAAAGATCAGGCAGAGAGGAAGAAAAAGAAAGAGAAATAACAAATCGGCGAATACCATAGGTTGTGTGGTTGGACCAGTTTAGCTGCGTAAAATACTAATTTGCTTATGGATACAAAATGAATGAGAGTAATTTTTTAAAAAATACCATACGCCGGTTCAACAAAGGTTTATCCCTTTTCAATATGTACCTTCGCAGCCTAATAAATTTCACATGCAATTAACGGCGAAACTGGTACAACTTCTACCCCTTCAAACCGGGGCTGGTAAGAATGGACCCTGGAAAAAACAGGATATTATCGTAGAAACCGAAGGACAATACCCCAAGAAGGTTTGCGTCTCCATCTGGGGCGACAAGATTAATGAAAGCCTTTTGCAGACTGGCTCCCAGCTAACCATCTCCTTCGATGTGGAGAGCCGGGAATACAATGGCCGCTGGTATACCGATGTAAAAGCCTGGAAGATCGAAGCTGCCATTGCCGGCGGTACTGATAAGCCTGCTCCTGCGGGCGATGAGTACTTCGATGGTGGGGAGATGGAAAGCAAGGATGATCTGCCGTTCTGACCTCGCCCCCAACAAACATCACTCTTATTAATAAAGCGAACATCCCAAAATCCCCTCTCCCGTCATTGCGAGCAGAGCGAAGCAAGGAGAGGGGGATTTTGAGTAGCGTCTATTTAATAAATGAAACGATTTTGGGGTGAGGTTTTGGCGTTGGAGAGTTTAAAGCTCCTTCCTCAACCTGGCCACCGGAATGTTCAGTTGTTCCCGGTATTTGGCTACGGTCCGGCGGGCGATATTGTAGCCTTTTTCCTGTAGTAATTCGGTCAGGCGTTCATCACTGAGCGGTCTTTTTTTATCCTCGGCTTCGATCATGTCGCTGAGGATCTTTTTTACTTCCCGGGTAGATACCTCTTCCCCGCTGTCGGTGCTCAGGGATTCGCTGAAGAAGAATTTCAGGCGGTAGGTACCGAACTCGGTTTGTACAAATTTGCTGTTGGCCACCCGGCTTACCGTGGAAATATCCAGCCCGGTCTTTTCGGCGATATCTTTCAGGATCATAGGGCGTAATTCTGTCTCATCACCGGTCAGGAAGAAATTGTACTGGTGCTCCATGATAGCATTCATCGTGCTGAGCAGGGTATGTTGCCGTTGCTTGATCGCATCGATGAACCATTTGGCGGCATCGATCTTTTGCTTGATGAAAAGCACCGCTTCTTTTTGTCGTTTATCTTTTTTAGCACCCCTGTCGTATTCTTTCAGCATATCCCGGTATCCTTCGCTGATACGTAGTTCGGGAGCATTGCGGCTGTTGAGGGTGAGCTCCAGTTTGCCGGCATTGTTCATGATAAAGAAATCGGGGACAACATAATTCTCCGCTTTGTTCATTTCTCCCACGGTTCCGCCTGGCTTGGGGTTCAGCCGGATGATCTGTTGCATCACTTCCCGCAGCTGGTCATCATCGAGGCTGAGACCACGTTGTATCTTCTCGTAGTGCTTCTTGGTGAATTCATCAAAATAACGGGAGAGTGCCTTAATGGCGATATCCACTTGTTTGCCTTCGTCTTTGAGTTTATATAATTGTATCAGCAAACATTCCTGGAGATCCCTGGCAGCCACACCGGGAGGATCAAATGCCTGGATCCTCCGTATCAGGTTCTCGATCTCTTCTGCCGTGGCGTGTATATTCTGGCGAAAGGCAAGATCATCTACAATAGCAGCTGTTTCCCTGCGCAGGTAGCCATCTTCATCGATGCTGCCAATGATCTGTTCAGCGATCACCTGTTCTTTCTCTTCCAGTTTGAGAAGACCCAGCTGGTCGATCAGCATTTCATAAAAACTGGCTTCTGTCTTAAAAGGTAATTGACGGCCTTCGTCTTCTTCGGGGTAATTATCGTCGCGGAGTTTGTAGTCGCCCACTTCATCATCGCCGTCCTGCACATATTCACTGACATCGATATTCTCGTATTCGTCCTCACTCCCATCCTTTTCTTCATATTCTTCTTCGGCGGGATCGCTGAATTCGTCTTTTATCTCATCGGCATCCTCGTGCTTTTCTTCGTCCAGCTCCAGGGCGGGATTTTCTTCCAGCTCTTCTTTAATCCGGGTTTCCAGATTTGCCGTAGGTACCTGTAGCAGTTTCATGAGTTGAATCTGCTGTGGAGACAATTTCTGTAGTAGTTTCTGCTGTAAGCTTTGGCTTAAGGCCATGGTTCGTGTTAGGTTTTAAACGTGGCTGGCCTGAATTTTTCAAAAATTCGGCCAAAGCACAAAAATAATGCCGTAAATTTAGATATAAAAAAATCAAATGATCCCGCAACGTCGATTTTCTTTTCTTATTATATGTATTTTAAGTTTTTATGGGGAAATGCATGGGCAGGAAAATACCCGGAAAGGGGTGAAATTTACTGATTTCCTGCAGGCCCGGGGCAAACCGGCTCCTTTTTCCTCTAAACTCCCTGCGAACCGTTTACTACAGTGGGATTATCTTATGCGTAATAGGATGACAAGCCAATATGTAAGCACGCCAAATATTGCTGTGTACTCGCTCGATTTAAGTTTAAAAGATGTTAGTATTGGAAAGACAGATACCAACTATTTTAATTGTCCTTTTATTATTCAAAAAATTGATTCAAAGCGTTTAAATGATCGGGTAATGGAAGAGCGGCTTCGGACTAACTTCAAGATTGACAAATCAGCTTTTTTTGAGATTTTATTCAGCCCGGCGCAACTTCCGGCTTATACCAGCTACCTCGGTTTCTTTTGCAAAAAGGAATTGCAATTGGATAAGCTTACTCCCTTACCTGTCCGGTTCCGGCTCGGTTCACTGGAATACGTAAACTGGCTGGAGCAAAAGCCCAATGCCAGGCGTTTCTGATTTTATTTAGACGGTAGAGAATGCTTTTGATTTTTGAACCACCCTTCCTTCGTCTGGGCAGGCTGCGAATGATAGGCACATAGAAATACATACATAGTTATGTATTCTATATTGTATTCTATGTGAACACCTGTGTTTCTACTGAATCTATGTGGTTCAAACAGAAATCTTGCTATTTTCTAAAACCTTCTTTATCACATTCACCATCTTCTCTCCCTTCTCTTTGATCTGTTCTTCTGTCCACAACAAACTGATGGAAGTAGAAATGCAGCGGCTCAACACCGCATCACTGGAAGCAAAATCCTTGGTCGCATGATGTATTACCTGTGCTTTCAGATCGGGATGCAATGCATTTAAGGTGTTGGAATTTTTCAGGTGATCCCATTTGCGGATATAGTGCCAGTTATTATCGAACCAGTAAAAATTACCGGGCAATATTCCCTGCGCTTTCATTTCTGCTACTACGGCTTTTGTTATTTCTTCTGTTGGCAGGAACCAACTGATGAATGTGCAACTGTCGCCTTCAGGGTCTGGTATGCGACGGAAGGCAATTTCCGGAACCTGCGCCAACATATTTTTTAATTGTGTGTGATTCTTTTTCTGGATGGCCAGGAATTCGGGCAGCCTTTTTATTTGCGCCAGCCCTACGGCAGCATGCAATTCAGAGATCCGGTAATTATAACCGATAAAAGGATGCAGGTCGGCTCCACGGTCGGCACCGCCTTTATGGTCATGACCATGATCAGTATAGCCATCACATTTTACATACACATCTTCGTTATTGGTCATTACCACACCGCCTTCGGCACAGGTCATGGTCTTTACAAAATCAAAACTGAAAGTGCCGGCATCACCGATCGTACCCAGTGCTTTTCCTTTATACGTGCCGCCGATACTCTGGCAGGCATCTTCGAGTAAGATCAGTTTATGTTCTTTGCAGATCGCGATCAATGCGTCCAAATCCGCCATGCTGCCGCACATATGAACGGGCATGATGACTTTTGTTTTGGGCGTGATCGCTTTTCGCACCGCCGCGGGATCCAGTGTCAGGGTATCATCCACATCTACCAGTACCGGCACGGCGCCCACGCTGAGTATGGCTTCAAAGGAGGCGACAAAAGTGAAAGAGGGAGAGATCACTTCATCACCATAGCCAATACCGAGGGCACTCATAGCTGTTGTAAGAGCGGATGTTCCGCTGGAGGTAAGCTGTGCGTATTTGCTGCCAAATGTTTCGCCAATGGCGGTTTCCAGTTCTTTTGATTTCCAGATTCCTTTGCGGGGGCCGTCAAAACCATAGCGCATCAGGATGCCGGTTTCCAGTACATCGTTTACTTCTTTTCTTTCTTTGTCGCTCCAGAGTT
>JANOHQ010000203.1:0-2303 GCA_031406595.1 Chitinophagaceae bacterium | reverse complement strand
TATAACCTGCAGGCGGGCCTGTTCCGCAGGTAGATGCATTGTTCAATGAACTGAAGATCACTCTTGTGATCATATCATTGTCGGTACAATCAGTTGCCGGTGGTATACAATAACAACCTGATGGAGGTGTCAATAATACCTGGATCGGAGTAGAGGTACCGGTGTTGGCACCGCAGGTAACAGTCGCCCGGTAATAGGTAGCTGCTGCTTGCTGGAGAGTTTGTGTTGAGCTGTTTGTTCCAAAATTGGCCCATGGCCCTGTGGCAGAAGCGCTGGATTGCCATTGGTAAAACACACCTGAACCGGAAGTTGAATTCTGCAACGACAAATTAAAGTTCGTGAGAGGGCAAACAGTTGGAACGCTTGCCAGCGTATTGCCAGGATTAGGTGTACCAGAGCAAGGTGCGCTGGAAACATCCACTGTTATTCTTCCTGTAAAATGTCTTGGGTTGAACGTAGGGGAAGGGAAAGCTCCTGCATAACCGATGGTCAGTCCACCAGCCAGCTGAGGGCCATTCAGTAAGGTAACCCCATTGGAAGTAAACGAGCTGATGGCCGGCACACCTGTACCGCCACCGCTGTAACTAAGCCCTGATGAACCTTGCAATGCAAACCGTACCTGGGTGGATGCCGGGATCACATAAGTCAGTCCATTCAACACGTTATAATACCCTGCGGATGGAAAACTGACCGAAGGTCCTGTAGCAAGCGATGTCCAGGTAGGTCCTGCGATCGTTGGAGCTCCGCCCAGTGAACTGGTCGAATACCATAATGTAGGAACGGTGCTGGTTGAACCAATTGCTGCGGGGTTAAAATAACAGTCAACACCTTTCAATGTAACAGGAAAACCATTCGTGTTGTTGATCACAAAAGTGATCGCTGAGTTAACAGCACCGAATGTGTTAAGACCATTGTATGTGGGGTCGGTCTCCGTAGAAATGGTAATGATCTGCGCTTTTGCCCCGCTTCCTAAAAAGCAGAACAACATCAGCAGTGGCATGAGCCGGAGAACTTGCCATGTTTTTTTCTGTGTAAATTTTGATTGCATAATGATCAATTTTGAGGTAAATAAAAAATACCTATCATCTTCATGACAGGTACTGTTTTAAGCTTTTATTGTTATTAATTATTAGAATTAGTGTACATCGTCATCACTCTTTTTCTGTCCTGCAAATCAAATACACGGCTGTTGATTATAACAGATGATAAAATCTCCTTACCACTTGTCTACTTCTTCCGTGCTTTTATCATCGCTGGTATCTGCCTCTGCAACAGGGGCCACTTCTTCATCTTTTGCTGCAACATCTTCTGACGTGGCTTCTGATGCCGCTTCCAGGGTAGTGGCACCATTTACACCATTGGAACTATGCTGCCCCATTTCATCGGGGTTCTCATCGTGGTTAAATGCGTCGAAATCAAAATCCGGCATCAGGTCTGTCTTAACATAGTCGATAGCTTCTCCTAACGCCTTAATGAATTTGTTGAAGTCTTCTTTATACAGGAAAATTTTATGACGATCGTAGCCGTTGTCATCAAAACGTTTACGGCTTTCTGTAATAGTGAGGTAGTAGTCATTCCCCCTGGTAGCTCTTACATCAAAAAAATATGTCCGCCTCTTCCCGGCCCGGATCCGCTTACTATAGATGCTCTCCATTTTTTTATCAGTATTCTCGTACGCCACAGTGTTAGTTTTAGCAGTTTATGAATAGTTTTGGTTTTGTATCGTACAAATATATAAATGTTTTTGAAACAGCCAAATTTGCTATTGGCGGGCATCCGGCGGCCTTTTTTACCGGGTCGGCCGCTTTCTATATATTTGTACCGGAGCGGCCCTGGTATGTGCGCTCAACGAAACTCCCGAAATAACCTTAAAAATTTAAATCTGGTATATGAAAAGAATCTTTTTGCTTCTATCCGCCGCCCTTATGACCGCCTCTGTTTTTTCCCAGGCAAATGAAACCCAATTTGGCACCAACACCAACACCGGTACATCAGGGAAATCCCAGCAAAAACAAGCAGAAGTCCTGAACAACCGGAATAAGAGTGAGGACAAACTGGACCAACTGGATATTACCGGGCTTGGGGGATCTACCTTTTCTACCATGAATCTCCCCGAATTTTCTACTAAACTCGGCAGCACGAGTATCAAAATCACCTTATCCCTTTTGACGGGTCCCAACAAAGCTCAGGGCCATCAACTGGTATTTACTTCCGAAAGCGAAAGAAATGCTTACGCGGTAGAAACGCAAAATGGTATCACCAGCGTTTTTTTCCCGATGAGTACTTATGCATTCATTCAACAG
>JANOHQ010000202.1:0-1541 GCA_031406595.1 Chitinophagaceae bacterium | reverse complement strand
GAAAAGCAGCGAGATAACCAGCATACTCTCATTGGATCAATCAGGGATATTATTCTGCCTGGATCTGAGCTTCAGTACCGTTTCTCTTTTTCTTTTCAATAAGAGATCCGTACCCACCATCTCGTAGCCGTCGACACTACTTAATGTGGCGAGAAAAGCTGTTTCGAACTCGATGTCCGGGCAACTCATCTTTGTACTGAGCACTTCGCCGAAATGGATATCCCTCGCATCGATCGTATAGTTGCCACTCATCTGATTGCAACCGGCATTGCCATTGAATCTTTTTTCGTTTACATTAAAATTTATAAAAGCATCTTTACGGCTACCACTTTGCTGAACGGGTACGCCTTTCATCTCCACCACTACCCAGCGCTGGTTGCCCCAGCCTGCATCGGGAGAAAGTTTGGGACTGCAACCGATAGTTGTCAATGCGATGGAAAGAAAGAAAAGCCATTTCATATTCCTGTATTTAGTACAGAATAAATCAAAAAACACGCCAGTTATGTATTGAAGCGAAATACCCGCCGTGTGGGGCGGAAACTATCCCGGATCATTAACCGGCATAGGCGGCAACCGCCGTAATGAATTTCCGGATATCATCCAGGGAATTATATACCGAAGGAGTTACCCGCACACAGCCTTCCTTACCCAGGGCACGGGATACGGTGAGAACCTGGTGCTGTTTGAATAAATGATCCGCTACCTCAGCAGTGGTCTTATTCTTTACACGGAATGAAGCTATGGCACAGGAAAGGTTTTTATCTGCGGGAGTCACGATCTCTATGCCCTTCTGTTGTTTAAGTTCATTGATCCAGGTTGCTTTCAGGTACTGAAGTCTCGCCGATATTTTCTCCACTCCCATCATTTTATGAAAAGCAAGGCTGTCGGGTATAGTCATGATCACCGCAAACGGGGTGGTTCCAAAATGAGCCAGCTTGGATATATTCGTCTCCGCAGTATTCACGTCGCCCAGCAGCGGCTTCATTTCTTTTATTCTTTCCTTTTTTATGTACAGCACTCCTGCCCCGATGGGATTGCCTATCCATTTATGCAAATTCAGTCCTACAAAATCGGAACCCAGTGCCGGGAGGCTGAATGGCACATGACCGAGCGCATGTGCTGAGTCGGTAATCGTATCAATGCCTTTTTCTCTTGCCATCGAAGCGATCTTTGCTACCGGCACGATCAGTCCATTGATATTGGATACATGCGTCAGCAGGATCACCCTTGTTTTGGGTGTGATCATTTTGCGGTAAATTTCCACGATCTCGTCCTCACCCGCCGGCAGCAGTGGCATTTCAAAAGCATTCACTTTTAATTGTCCTCTTTTCTCCAGCATCTGGAACGCTTCGATCATGCTGAAATAGTCGAGCTGGTTCAGCAATACTTCATCCCCCGGTTTGAATGGATAACCCTGGATAGCTATATTCAATGCTTCGGTGGCATTGCGGGTGATGATTATTTCTTCATCGCTTACGTTGAGAAAAGCAGCCAGTTCTTTCCTGATGGCGGATGACAGGGCGGGGAATTCTTTTCGGGCA
>JANOHQ010000174.1:0-4798 GCA_031406595.1 Chitinophagaceae bacterium | reverse complement strand
GAACTGGATCCGGCTAAATTTAGCATGGATGGCCTGTGCCAGCGATTTGATGGTAAGCGTCTTGGCCAGGCCCGGAACTCCTTCCAGCAATACGTGACCATTGCTTAACAAACCGATCAGCAGCCGGTCGAGCATATGGCTTTGACCAACGATCACATGACCGATCTCTTCTCTTAGTTTATCAGTAAACTGGCCGGCATGGGCGATCCGTTCGTTCAATTGCCGGATATCTTCTGCGGTTTTTAACATGGTTACTTTTTAATATAGTACAACAGATGAGTAATTATTCTGACGATGATAAGTTAGCATAAAGTTGAGCCATATTCTTTGCCCGGCCTCTCCGCCAGCCGGCGGAAGAGGGACGGGGTGAGGCCACAAAATACGAACTTGCTGTATGCAAAATATTTGCCGTTATTATGAACGGTGGTAAAACCGGCATTATTTTCGAGTATTTGTACCTATTCGTAACCCGAAATATTGCTTATTTTGTTTGCCAAATCCAACAGTATGAAGAAATTTATTTTAACTCCAGTTTTCAGCCTCACAATGGTTTTATTCGTTTTGACCTCCTGCGACAAGGATAATGATAACCCGCCTGCTGCCAAAACCAAGACGGAATTAATTACCCAAAGTTCCTGGAAATTTCAAAGTGCCAATTCAAGTCTTTTAGGCGATATATCGACCAACCCTTTATTAGCCTGCTATGTTGACAATGTAATGACCTTTGCTTCCAATTTATCAGGAACTATAAGCGAAGGAGCTATTTCATGTGCCGTTCCTGCGCCGGCTACTTTTACCTGGGCCTTTCAAAGCAGCGAAACAATCCTTCATCTTTCTTTTACTTTGTTCACAGGAGGATCGCCTGACTTTACTATTGTTTCACTGACAGAAACTAACCTGGTGCTTTCACAGTCGGTAACTTTCCCCGGCTTTCCAGCCCAGACAATAACGGCAACTTTTAAACATTAAAGTTCAGGAGAGATATTTCCCCACGATCGGCACCCTGCGTCCCACCCCGAATGCTTTGGGCGAAACACGGATGATGGGGCAGAACTGGTTGCGTTTATACTCATTTATGTTGACCATTTTCAAAACACGGTCAACCAATGCAGCATCAAAACCCCGGGCTTTTATGTCGGCAGGACCCTGTCTTCTTTCAATATACTGGTACAATATTCTGTCCAGTATCTCATAGTCGGGCAATGAATCGGCATCTTTTTGTCCCGGTCTTAACTCTGCCGAAGGGTCTTTGACAAGAATATTAGGGGGAATGATCTCCTCCCGGCGATTGATATAGCTGGCCAATGCGTACACCTGCATCTTATAACAATCCCCCAACACCGCCAGCCCACCCGCCATATCGCCATACAATGTGCCATAGCCGGTAGCGAGTTCACTTTTATTGGAAGTGGTTAGTAAGATATAACCGAATTTGTTGGCGATGGCCATCAACAGGTTTCCCCGTACCCTTGCCTGTATATTCTCTTCCGCCAGGCCGAAAGGAAGATCCTGGTAGATCGGTTTCAACTCCGTCAAAAAACTCTCGTAGATAGTTGCGATCGGAATTATATCATAAGGATTTCCCAGTTTCTTGCTCAGTTGTTCTGCATCCGAAACCGAATGCCCGGTGGAATACTGCGAAGGCATCAGGATCGCCCTCACATTCTCCTTTCCCAGGGCAGTGCAGGCCAGTGTGAGTGTAACAGCACTATCGATACCACCGCTGCTGCCCAGGATGGCTTTTGTAAAACCCATTTTTTTAAAGTAATCGCGGATTGCCATGATGATCGCATCGTGGATCTCGGAAGTACAAAGTGCAGGATCCAGTTCCAGCGGGTTTAATTCAGCATCCGGTAAATTCTTTGACGCTACAAGAATGGGCGCAACAAAAGTTCCGTCACCCTTTAACTCAAATACCTGCATGGCTTCTTCAAATAAAGGAAGCTGTTTGATCATATTGCCATGCTTATCAAATACCAGGGACCCTCCGTCAAATACCACTTCGGTCTGGCTTCCCACGCAGTTGCAATACAGCATGGGCAACCTGTATTTTGATACGTTCAATTTTACGATCGCTTTCCTGTCTTCCACATGTGTATAGTCAAACGGGGAAGCAGAGAGGTTCAGCATGATATCCGGTTGCTGCTTCATCAATTCATCCATCGGGCAATTGCGGTACAAAGGATTATCCCCGAGGTTCCAGATATCCTCGCAGATTGTGACGGCTAGTTTCTTTCCTTTAAAAGAGATGGTATCCCAATGATAGGCCGGCTCGAAATACCGGTATTCATCAAACACATCATAGTTGGGAAGACAGGTCTTGTGTACGATCGCTTTTACTTCTTTTTCGTATAAAAAATAAGCGGCGTTGAACAGGTCCTTTCCTTCACGGACCGGGTTGCGGTCTGGTGCGCCCACGAGTACGCCGATCGTATCCGCATGCTCCTTGATCACATCGATCGCAGCGTAGGATTTATTGATAAAATCTTCAAATTCCAGGAAATCACGGGGAGCATAGCCGCAAACACAAAGCTCTGAGAATAACGCCAGGTCAGCGCCCTGTTCTTTGGCCCACCGGATGCCTTCGATGATCTTGCGGGTATTGTCCTCAAAATTCCCGATATGGTAGTTCTGCTGAACCAGTGCGATCTTCATGACACAAATTTACATTATGATCCGCAGCAGGCCAATTAACACGAAATGCCCTACGATCTTCGGAATAAAGAAATGTCCAGCGCCTATTTTTCGACCAGACGAAAGGCTGAAGCGATCTGAATCCTTCCGGGCGAAAAATCCAGCGCCTCCTGCTCTCCGCATAGCAAGCAGCAACCTCTCGCACCAAATTCTATGTAGTATTGACCCATTGGATCGCTGACCGCAGAAACGGCGCAGCTTCGTTTCTGCGTGGCTTTTTGGCTACCTTTTTTCCACAAAAAAGGTAGAAAAGAATGAGCAGGTTGTTCGGTAGCATAAACTCCCAATATGGGTAATAACCAACGTTCTATTCAATTGTTTTTAAAGTGATCTTAGATTTGTTACTTAAGAGAAAAAAGTAAAGAATCTCTCTTTTAACGCTAATTTCTAATCCACTAATTTCGCTTTTCACAACAATTACAAGCCGTTAACGTTTATCAATACCATGAAAAGAACCGCTTTTTTTCTCCTGCTTACCGTCTCTCTTTTTTCCTGTAAAAAAAAGAAAGGCGCACCAAAGGTTGACGAAATACAAGTGAATGTCCGGCTGGAACGTTTCGACCGTGATTTTTTTGCGCTCGATACCAATAATTTGGAAAGCGGCTTATCAGCACTTAACCAAAAACACCCCGGACTTACCAGCATTTTCTTGCGTGATGTACTGGGTGTCGACAGCGCTTCGATGCTGGAAGGAGTAAAGAGTTTCCTCCGTATGAGCGGTAAATTATATGACACCGTAAACACCGTATTTAAAAACACCGGCCCGCTTGAAAAAGATCTCCGGGAAGGCTTCCAGTATTTAAAATATTATTTCCCGGCTTACACGCACCCCATTATTGCTACCATCGCAGGACCTATGGATGCGATCGCTACATCGGATAACGGACCCACACCCAATTTCCTGCGACCGGGTCTGTTGGGGATCAGCCTTCAATTTTACCTCGGCAAAAATTTCTCCGTATACAGAGACCCTTTTTTTATACAGAATATAGTACCGGAATACCGCAGCCGTCGTTTCAGTAAAGAATATATCATTGCGGATGCCATGCAACTCATCATCAATGATATGTTTCCCGATAAAAGCGGCGCTAAACCCCTTATCGAACAAATGGTGGAAAAAGGGAAACGCTGGTACCTGATGGATCTGCTTTTACCGAATACGGCTGACTCCATAAAAACCGGCTATACCCAATTACAGCTCGATTGGTGCAAGGCCAATGAAGGATTGATCTGGTCTGATGTGATTAAAGGTGAGGACCTCTACTCATTGAGCCCGGCCACGATCCAGACCTATATCGGCGAAGCGCCTTTTACGCAGGGTTTTTCACAGGAGTATTCCCCCGGCAATATGGGGCAGTGGATCGGCTGGCAGATCGTGAAAAAGTTTATGAGCAAGAATTCAAATATGAAACCTGCCGACCTCATGAATACACCTGCCAGTATAATACTGGATGAGGCTAAATACAAACCAAAATAGGAAAGATTTGCAACTATTTTCCCGGCATGATTTTTTAAGGTAATAGCCTCGCAGCACGGTTTCCGGCTGATATTTCGTACTTTTGCCGCTCATGAAATCACTGGCCACAACACTTACTGACCCTGTTTACATTCCAAAGGAAAAGTTCAGCTTATACGATAAGTTCTGGCTGCGGATCATGAACGACAAAAGAGACCTGCCTTTTATCTATTTGCTGACAACGATCCACCTGCTGATCTTGCCGGCAGCTATCATTCTTTTTACACCGCTGCTTACCGGTTGGTGGTGGTGGGCCCTGGCAGTTCCTTATTTCTATCTTTCCCAATTATATTTCAAAGGAAGCTTCGGGCTGATGTTTCATTGCCTTTGTCACCGGAAAATGTTCAAGGCACCCTACCAGCGACCGTTTCATACCTATATCACCTGGATCATTTGCCCCCTGTTTGGTCATGCACCCGAAGGTTATTTCAGTCACCACATGGGCATGCACCATATCGAGAACAATTTGCCGGACGATACCAGCAGTACGATGGCTTACCAGCGTGACAGTGTTAGAGGGTTCCTGGCTTATTTCTTTACATTCCTTTTTGTTGGTGTGATCAATACCATCCGCTACCTGTTCAGCCG
>JANOHQ010000171.1:0-3313 GCA_031406595.1 Chitinophagaceae bacterium | reverse complement strand
CACTAAGTCCCACACAAATGGTAATCCAAAAGCAAAGAAGTAAGTTTCTCATGTGTAGTATGCTTTTTAATTTGATGAAATGGATCGGGTACTTTCAAAACTAAGAAAAACAGGGGAGGGGATAAAAAGAAAGAATGTGATTGGATAGTGACTGTGTCGGACGGTTGAAACGCATGGTTTTTGGCGGGTAAAGACAGATGAGTGGCTAAGGCATTGCTTCGCAAGGCTAAGAGTCTAAAAAGAGTAAAAAGAGGAAAGGAGAAAGTGGCAATGATCAGAGAAGCAAGAAACAGGGGGCAACAAGTAAAAATTCAACCAAAAAAAAGAGATAAAGAGCTTTCGGGTTCTGCTCTTTATCTCTTTTTACTCTTTTAAGCTCTTAGGACTAAAATCCTTTTTTCTCCGTTGCCTTTTGCATCGGGTTCAATCCCTGAGCCGGTGTATTGTATACTTTTTGTTTGAATACTTTGAACTTGCTCGGTGGTTTGATATCGCCATAGGTATTGTTGGCTTCATCCACATCGGCGGTTTCCCGGTAGGGATCCAGTTTTATAGAAGCCACTTCCTTATCCTTCATAAAATTCTTGATCACTTTTTTCTCATTTTGCCTCCATACCTGTGCCGGTATCCTTTCGATTTCTTTAGTTCCGTCCTTGTAATTCCATTCGATGATGATGGGCATTGTGAGTCCTCCTTTGTTGCTGAATGTAAGTTCATACATGTGTTTATTGCCATATTTCTGCTGGCCTTCCTGGTCAAGAGCCTCTGTCTGCGGTCTTACTACTAAAGGGTATTTGGTTGAATCCCATTTTTCCTGCTCACGGTCGTACTTCCAGTAGAAATCACGCAATGCTGTATCCTTGTCAGTCTCAAAAACAATACTCTTGTCTTCTTTGTTCCGGACTTTTGAGATATCCTTTTCCTCATTGGGATTAACATTAGGTTTGGCCAGCGGGAACATCATAACAGTGTCCCTGGTTTGCGCCGGAACAGCATTTACATCCGATACAGCGTATTTTACGGTATCGATAGAAATATCACAGGCATCGGTACCATAGAACCATCCTCTCCAGAACCAGTCAAGATCTTCACCGGTTGCATCTTCGATCGTCCGGAAGAAATCGGCGGGAGTAGGTGATTTGAAAGCCCATCGTTTGGAATATTCCCGGAATGCATTGTCAAATGCTTCACGTCCCACGATCGTTTCTCTTAAGATATTCAGACCTGTTGCCACTTTGGAATAAGCATTGGCGCCAAAGTTCTGGATGTTCTCGCTATTGGTCATGATTGGCTCCAGTTGATCTTTCGGTAATTTCATATAATTGGTGATCGTCCATGCTGGTCCGCCGTTGGAAGGGAATTTATTATCCCATAATTCCTGTGTCAGGTATTGCAGGTACGAGTTCAATCCTTCATCCATCCAGGTCCACTGTCTTTCATCGCTGTTCACGATCATCGGGAAGAAAGTGTGTCCCACTTCGTGAATGATCACGAAGATAGCAGCGTTCTTATTACCTTCTGAATAAGAACCATCGGGTAATGCACGGCCGGGGTTGAAAGAGATCATCGGGTATTCCATTCCCTGGTTGCCTTCCACGCTGATGGCAACGGGGTAAGGATAAGGAATAGAGAATTTAGAATAAGTTTTCAGCGTATGTGCCACCGCTTTAGTCGAATACTTGCTGTAGATCGGGTACGCTTCTTTAGCATAATAGCTCATCGACATGGCTTTTTTGCCTTCGATATAGGTTGGCATCGCATCCCATACAAACCGGCGGGAAGAGGTCCAGGCGAAGTCACGGACATTATCAGCTTTATATATCCATGTTTTCCTGGCCTTGCTTTTTGTTTTGGACGCATTCACTGCCTCGGGCAGCGTTACGATCTGTAAAGGTTCTTTGGCAGATTGCGCCTGTTTCCATCTCGCCATCTGTGTGGGGCTGAGTGTCTGTGCATAGTTCTGGCACTCACCTGTTGCACCCACGATATGATCAGCAGGAACGGTCATCTGCACTTTGAAGTTGCCAAAGTTTAATGTGAACTCGCCCGTACCGGTGAACTGATGATTTTGCCATCCCTGGTCATCACTGTATTTACAAAGACGGGGATACCATTGCGTGATGGTATAATTGTTATTGTTGTCTTCGGGGAAGTTCTCATAACCGCCGCGGGCGCCGCCAAAGCGAAGGAAATCGCCGCGATTGGCCAGTTTATAATTCCAATCCACATTGAGAACATATTTCTGTCCGGGTTTGATCGGAACAGCCAGGTCGATCTTCATCATGGTCTTGTTGATCGTGTATTTCAATGGCTTGCCGGCTGCATCGGTTAGTTTGGTGATGTTCACCCCATAACCGTTGTCGGATCTTCGTTCAACTATCCTGTCCAATTGTTTGTCGGTGTATTGCTGGCCCAGTGTATTCTGGTTCTGGTAATTCGCATTGTTCACCGTGCTGTGCTGGTTCTCATCGAGCTGTATCCAGAGATAGCTCAATACATCGGATGAGTTGTTGGTATACGTGATCGTCTCGCTGCCGGTGATCTTGTTATTGGTCTCATCCAGCTCGCATTTGATATCGTAATCAACACGCTGCTGCCAGTATTTGACACCGGGAGCACCACTGGCCGTCCGCTGTTCGTTTGGCGTAGGCAGGATCGTGCCCAGCTGTTCGAACTTGTTGGCATGGTTCGAATTCGCGTTGTTCTGAATTTGTGCCTGTATGCTTGCAAAACTTACAAGCAGGAGGCCGTACAGTAATAGACTTTTTTTCATGTGTCTTTTTTTTGCTTTAGAAATTTGTCACATGGAATTCGCCATTTTATTTCATTCCTGCAAGCAGGCTGCTGAAGGGCTCATTTCATGACTATAGTTGTTATTTATGGAAATCGTTCAATTATCATTTTGATAGAAAAGGCACAGACGACTAAGGATAAAAGTATCACCCAAGCCCGACGGTTTACTTTCAATATTGTTACAATAAGGTGTGATAATAAAAGTAATGCTGTTACCACCACGATCTGCCCTGCTTCTAGTCCCACGTTAAAACCAAAAAGACTCCACACAAGACTTTGCTCAGTGCCTTCAGTGGTAAACCGGAGGTAATTGGAAAAGGCCAGTCCATGTATCAATCCAAAGAACAACGCAAGAAAATAGTTTATACGGATAGTCTTTGGTGTGAATTCTTCCTGGAACATGTTCGACACTGCCGTGATCAAAATAGTGATCGGAATCAGGAACTCTACCAACTCGCTCTTTACCCTGATAACATCAAATGCACTTAAAGCCAGGGTAACCGAATGCCCTATTGTAAAG
>JANOHQ010000134.1:0-3664 GCA_031406595.1 Chitinophagaceae bacterium | reverse complement strand
GTTTACCAATCCGCCACCCAGCAGGTAAGAAAACTTATCCCCGCCCCCTGAAAAACTAAGATTGTACTCACCTATCGAACCTGTATTAGTTCCCTCGCCCCACCAATCATAGCTATTGGGCAGCAAACTAGTCCTGGTTGGGTTAGACATGGTTGGATCCACAACGGCAGCGACATTAAATGCCGGATTCGGGGTGGTGAAACCCGGACCCATGAAAGCCAGGTTATAGAATGCGTCCTTAAATTGCTCCACGTATTCTTCCCGGTTTAACGGTCTTAGTTTAACAGTTGGCTTTTGAGTGGTATAAGCACTTGAAAAAGTAACCCTTGATTTCTGGTTATATTTCCCTTTCCTGGAAGTGATCAAAATAACGCCATTGGCCCCCTGTGCACCATAAACGGCTGTGGAACTGGCGTCTTTCAGTATATCAATAGAGGCGATATCGTCCGGATTGATTGATGATAAACTGCCATTATACTGAATACCGTCCACGATGATCAATACATTTTGATTTCCCTGCAGAGTAACCTGCCCACGAATGGATATAGGAGGAGTACCTCCTGCAAAAGTGGATAAACCGACATTCAGACCAGGCACAGTTCCCTGGAGAAACTGGCCAATGTTGGTATTAGGTGCATTACCCATTGCCTCAAGATTAACCCTGGCAACTGCCCCTGTAACATCACTTTTTCGTTGGGTTCCATAACCAACAACAACTACATCTGTCAGCATGGTTGCAACGCTGGTAAGGCTAACGGCAAGTTCAGATGCGTCTGTAATTTTTATTTCTTTAGAAGAATAATTAACTGCTGTAACTACCAGGACGGTACCTTTTAGTACTGAAATTGAAAAATTACCCTGGGCATCTGATGATGTGCCGGTATTTGTAGTCTTCGTGGTTACGGATGCACCTGCCAGGGGTGAATTGTTCTCATCAGTGATCCGGCCTTTTACCGAAATATTCTGCGCGACAGCAACGCTTGTCACGAGTAAACACTGAACAAGCACTAGTAGCCGCAGCAATCGTTTTTTGATGTTTGCAGTTTGTTTCATTATTTCTGTTTTAGGATTGACAAGTCAATACCTGGCTGAAATAGATAATCGGAAGAAAAACGGAAATGATGAAGGACAAGAGAATGAATGTCCCGGTTGAAGGGCACGCAAAATGCTAAGAAGAATTTCCAATTTTTCATATAGCAGCAGGCAATTTTTGGCTGGTGATTCTACGCTCAATTCGATCACCTGAAAACGAATATAAGAAAGTTTTTAAAAAATGCAACCGATTGCAATATTTTTTTAAAATATTTTTTTTACCAGGATTTTCCCCTTTGCAACAAAAAAGCGATACATATAATATTGTATCGCCCGTGATCCGGTGAATGTTGTATAATCCATGAATGTAAAGGTGAAAGCGGGATATTCTTGACTGATGGCCCAAAAAATACTTTTTCATTCTGCACTGTTTTCTCTACTTTTATAAGAGAGCAGATCCAAATTAACCTTGCAACCGATTGCACCATGAAGCCCAAAAAAGAGGTAACTATCTATGATATAGCACAAAAGCTGGACCTGTCATCAGCCACGGTAAGCCGTGCCTTGCAGGACAATCCCGCGATAAATAAAAACACCCGGAAGAAGATCCAGGATGCCGCCAAAGAACTGGGTTACCGCCATAATACTTTTGCCAGCAGCCTGCGGAAACAAAAGACCAATACGATCGGCGTGATCGTTCATGAATTGAAAAGTAGTTTTATCACAGCCGTGCTTGCCGGCATTGAAAAAGTGGCTACAGAATCAGGTTACGACCTGATCATTGCTCACTCATCAGAAAGTTTTGAAAAAGAAGCCGCGAATGCCCTGAACTTATTTCACAAAAGAGTGGATGGACTGATCGCTTCCCTCGCTTTCGATACAAAAGGTCTCGACCACTATAAAATATATGAAGAGCGCGGCATCCCCGTTGTCTTCTTTGACCGGGTAGAAGAAAAAAGTGACAGCACCAAAGTCATTATCGACAATTACAAATGCGGTTACCAGGCAACCAACCACCTGATCGAACAAGGCTGCAAACGCATCGTACTGGTTACCGCCAGTTTGAAAAGAAACGTTTATGCCCAGCGTCATAAAGGATATACAGACGCCCTGTTTGACCATGGTATTCCTTATGAGAAGGATCGTGTATTGATAAAAGATCTGAGTGAACAGTTCGGACGGGAAGCTGCCTTGCAGATACTCAAGATGAAACCCTTGCCGGACGGAGCTTTCATCACCAACGATTTTACGGCAGCGGTGTGTATGCAAACCCTGAAAGAACATGGCATCAGCATACCCGATGATATCGCCATCGTTGGTTTTAACAATGACCCGATCAGTAAAATAATAGAACCGCAATTATCAACCATCGACTATCCCGGTATCGATATGGGAGAGATCGCTGCCCGTAACCTGATCAACCACCTGAAAGGTGTATCCAATATCAAACATACCAATACGATCGTAGTAAGTTCTGAACTCATTATCCGCAAATCATCGATGAAAAAAAAGGGGCTGTCATAAAATGCCGGTATCAACATGAAAAAGATGCTGCCCTTATTGTTGTCGCTGCTGCTGGTCAACCTTGTGCAGGCCGAAGATGGATATGAGCTGTGGTTGCGCTACAAGACAGTCACCGATCAAAAATTACTGGCACAATACCGGCAGTCGGTCAGCAGTATTATCATCACCGGCAACTCCCCCGCCATTTTGGCCGCAAAAGAAGAAGCCCAAAAAGGATTGAGTGGCTTATTGGGAAAAAAAATACCTGTACATACCACTATACAACAAAGCGCTGTGGTGATCTGCGCGGCAGGCTCCCCCATGGTTGTAAAATGGATCACCAGAGATGAACTGGCCGCCACAGCTAACGATGGTTTTTTTATCCGCACAATACTCTCCGGTGGAAAAAAAATAACACTCGTCACCGGTACCACCGACGCGGGTGTATTATATGGTGTTTTTCATTTACTCCGTTTATTACAAACCAACCAGCCGATCGGGAATTTAAATATTGTTTCATCGCCATCATCCCCACTGCGTTTACTAAATCATTGGGATAACCTGGACCGGCATGTTGAAAGAGGTTATGCAGGCATCTCGATCTGGAACTGGCACTTATTACCCGGCTATATCGATCCGCGGTACAAGGATTATGCAAGGGCCAACGCTTCCATAGGCATCAATGGCGTTTCACTGACCAATGTGAATGCGAATGCACTGGTGCTGACAAAAAGCTACCTGGAAAAAGCAGCAGCATTAGCCAATGTGTTCAGACCTTATGGCATCAAAGTCTATCTCACAGCCCGTTTCAGCGCACCTATCGAGATCGGCAAACTGAATACTGCGGACCCATTGAATGATACCGTCCGGCAATGGTGGAAAGATAAAGCCAAAGAGATCTATGAACTGATCCCCGACTTCGGCGGCTTTTTAGTGAAAGCCAATTCAGAAGGCCAACCCGGCCCGCAGAACTATGGAAGAGATCATGCGGACGGCGCGAATATGCTGGCCGATGCAGTGGCGCCCTATAATGGTATTGTCATGTGGAGGGCATTCGTATATAGCCAGCAATCCAATGACCGTTTCAAACAAGCGTATGAAGAGTTCAAACCACTGGATGGAAAATTCA
>JANOHQ010000121.1:0-2782 GCA_031406595.1 Chitinophagaceae bacterium | reverse complement strand
GCTTACGAAAAGCAAGGTTTCGGCTCCACCGACAGCGGCATCGCCATCCTTAAAAAATTCTGGAAAGAAAAAGGGCTGGATGAAAATGAGTTGAATATGTATGATGGTTCCGGTCTTTCCCCGATGAACAGGGTCACTACTCATGCACAGGTGGAAATATTAAAATTTGCCAGATCAAGACCCTGGTTCCAATCCTTCTATCATTCTTTGCCCGAATACAACGGCATGAAAATAAAAAGCGGGACGATCGGCGATGTAAAAGGTTTCTGCGGCTACCACAAAGCAAAGAATGGCAAAGAGTATATTTTTTCCTTCCTTGTGAATAACTACAGCGGTCGGACTTCGCCGGTGGTGAATAAGATGTATAAGGTGCTGGATGAGCTTAAATAGGGGAAAGTCGGGAGTCGGGAGACCGAAGTCAGTAGAGGGGAGCCCGCAACCCATAGCCCAAGGCCCACCGCCCAAAGCCAAGCAAATACCGTACTTTCAGACTCCAAACCATAAACTAACAGCCATGAGCGAGCAAAATTTCAAAAACCATATCCGCATAATCTTTACCTGGACAATTTTTACACCCCTTATCATCCTGACCATACTCGTGATGTCGATCATCAATCTCCGGCATACGGATATGCATGCGCATGACCTTCACATGTGGTTACCGATCATTTTGATCCCGGTTGTGCTGCTGATCATCTGGTGGTATGCAAGGCGCTTTGCATTGGTGGCACAGGACAGGGCTATTCGGGCAGAAGAGAACCTCCGCCATTTTGTGCTCACAGGAAAGCCATTGGACAAGCAGTTGAGGACCGGGCAGATCATTGCGCTCCGTTTTGCTCCCGATGATGAGTTTGTTACACTGGCTAAGAAAGCAGTGACTGAGAATCTATCACCCAAACAGATCAAGCAGGAGATCCGCAACTGGAAAGGCGATCATCACCGTGTTTGATCATTAACCCGGAAGGTAACCGTAACGGAGAAAATCATACATATTCAGCCACCAGGGCGCAATGAACGCTGCGATCCATATCGCCGCAATCGCCAGTTTACCGGTGATTGATATGTCTTGTATAACGTGACGGTGCAATAGATTTTGTATCGTAGTCATGACCCTTTCTTCCTTCACATCAAATTCAAAAGGAGGAGAGGGCTTCACATCTTTAAAAGAAGGATGCTCTTCGATCAGTATATTTCTTATCCGCCAATAATCGGCGTCGGGGAGATCCTCGTAGTCAAGGTCGAGATGTATGCTTTCCGCTTCTATCTTTTTTTCTAGACCGCCCAGCTTTTTATCCCCCGCCAACCGGAATAACATCATCAATGGAAAGAGCATCAAAATAAAATAAAAACTATTATGGGTAGCGAGGTATTGGGAAATGGCGAACCATCCCAATAAGCCAATCGATATAAAAATAAAAAGCTTACTCACAATACTGTTTTCATCCAGGAATACCCTGTTCAGCAATTGACCCCCGTCCAGCGGGTACACGGGAAGCAGGTTGATCGCATTCAGGATAATGAACAACAAGCCCACCCGGGTGTAGGACATACCGAAAAGATAGTGACCCGTTCCCTCCTGGCCCACCAGGTATATAACCATCCCGATGATGATCCCCGGCAAAGGACCCGCCAATAAGATAATAGCGGATTGTTTTTGAGATACTTCTCTTTTTGTCCCCGATACATAAGCGCCCAGCAGCGGTATGAAAAAGATGCCGAGCTCGCTGTAGCCGAAAAACTTCATGGCAAAGAAATGCCCGAACTCATGGATCATGACGATGGCCGTGATCAGGAGGAGGACTTGCCATTGTTTGAAAATAGATAAACCGAGTACCAGGTAGAGGGCAAGGCTGGTGATGGAACGAAGCCAGACATTGGTGGACGGTTCGGGTTTACGGAATTTGGGAGGATAGACCACAAGTTCCGCTTGCTCAGCTGTGGGCTCTTCAATGTTCTTTTCCGGTAGCGGTTCCTCGAAATTCTCCATCGGGTAAAATTAGATACTTAAAACTGAACCACATAGCATAGGTACATAGAGGAAACACATAGGGGTTCTATGTGAAAATCTATGTTTCTATTGTGCCTATGTGGTTCAAATGCATTTATTTAAAATAGACCTGTAATTTTTCGAGCAATTCAGCCGGCATCGTCGTTTTTTTCATTCCCTTCGCTTCCATAAAATATAGAATGATCTTGCCCACGGCCAGCAATTCCTCTTTCTCATTAAATACTTCATGATGGAACTCGATCTTATGATGCACTGGTAGTTCTTTTAAAATAGTTTTGATGCTCAGCAGGTCGTCATACCTGGCGGGACGTAAATAGCGGCAATGAACATCTATCACCGGCATGATCACACCCATTCTTTCCATATCGGCATAGGTAAATCCCAATTCCCGGATGGATTCGGCCCGCGCTGCTTCGAACATGGGAAAGAAATTGCTGTGATAGACCACACCCATCTGGTCAGTCTCTGCATAACGCACTCTTATTGGTGTACTCGTGGAAAACATTGGTTCAATTTTCAGGGTTTGAATCAAAGGTTAGTTCATCCACTTCCGATTTTCGCACCAGTGCATTACTGATATCCCTTGCAAAATAAAGCAAGACCAGGGCAATGATCGTCTGCACCAGGTTTACCTTAATAGAATTTCTGCCGGAGTAGTTATCCAAATCATCAGTATATGATCTCCGGCCCACTTGATCTTTAAAAGAATCGTATACCCAGATCAGTATATGGGCGAGGTTCGAAAGGATCGTTGCGACACAGATCCCGATCAAT
>JANOHQ010000120.1:0-6914 GCA_031406595.1 Chitinophagaceae bacterium | reverse complement strand
GGGAATTTACATTAGCCACCAACCAGGTTGATTTTGCCCAGCCCCGGAGTTTTAAACTATCCTTTACCAATCAAAACAATGAGCCGGAGATTCCATTGATCATCCACCGGGCACCGCTGGGAACCCATGAACGTTTCATCGGTTTTTTGCTGGAACATTATGCCGGTAAATTTCCGCTCTGGCTGGCACCGCTACAGGTAAAAGTATTGCCGATCAGCGATAAATTTCTGGACTATGCAAAATCTGTTTCAGATAAACTGAAAAAATCAGATATTCGTAGCGAGGTTGACGACCGGAATGAAAAGATCGGGAAGAAGATCCGCGACACCGAATTATTAAGAGTACCTTATATGCTGGTAGTGGGGGAGAAGGAGATGAATGAGGACAAGGTGGCGATCCGGAGACAGGGGAAAGGAGATATTGGAGTCAAGGGAGTAGATGAATTCATGAGTGCGATACTCGAAGAGATAAAGCAGCGCAGGAGCGATTCGGATAATAATAACAGTGAAGCGCTGTTTTTTAATTGATGACGATGACAAAATAAGAGTGCCCCATTGGGGCATAATGTCGGTAGATTGAAAACAGAATAAGTGATCAGAGAACCCCGTAAGGGTTCAACAAAAGAGGCATAGCGAACAGAAAGTACAAGAGTCCCCCAGCTGGCCGATCAGACGATCATCTGTGTTAATGTCGCCAAATAAATAAAAAACCTCAAACCCTGATGAGGTTCTACAAATAAAACAAATTGCTCCCTTCAGGGCGGGGGCTAACTAAACAACGTAAATGGCAGTACCACAAAAACCCGGCGGCGGGTTCAGCAGACCACCAGGCGGCGGGGGCTATAAGCCCGGCGGTGGCGGATTTAACAAAGGCGGATTCAGGGGCAGGTTTGCTCCCCGCAAAGAAGCAGAACATCGTATCAATCATTTTATCAGGGTACCACAGGTGCGGCTGGTAGGTGATAATGTCGAAGTAGGTATCTACGATACACAGGCAGCGCTGAAAATGGCGCAGGATCAGCAACTGGACCTGGTAGAAATTTCTCCAACCGTAGATCCCCCTGTTTGCAAGATCATCGATTATAATAAATTCCTCTACGATCAGAAGAAGAAAGCAAAAGAGATGAAGGCCAAAAGCAAGGTCTCTGAAGTAAAAGAAATCCGATTTACGCCGAATACGGATGACCATGACTTTGATTTCAAAGCAAAGCATGCGGTCGAGTTCTTAAAAGATGGCAATAAGGTGAAAGCCTATGTGCAATTCAAGGGACGTGCGATCCAGTTCCAGGACAGGGGACAGTTGCTGCTCCTGAAATTTGCCGAGCGCCTGGCTGAAGTAGGGATATTGGAGAGTATGCCAAAGATGGAAGGCAGAAGGATGCTCGCGATGTTTGCGCCGAAAGGAAAGAAGAAGTCATCTTAGTTTCCAGTTAAAAAGGATCATGATAAGAAAGGTCCCGGTGGTCATAGCCATCGTTGCATGTATATTCCATTCCTGCAAATCGGCTGATAGTAAACCCGGTAATATGGCGGGTGAGTTTTGTAATTGCTTTAAAGGGATCGTTGCTAAACTCGGTAAGGAAACAAAGGAGATGGTGATGGGTACCGCATATGCAAATAACCCCAAAGAATACCTTAGGAATTGCCTCGATTCGCTCAGCGAAGAAAAAGCACAGCAGGTAAACCGGGAAATGCAGGCTTCCAGGATAAGGAACCAATCCCGAAGCAATGAATTGTCTTGAAAAACTGGAAATAAAGTACAAGAGGCAGTTCAGACTCGGTGACGCAGAGTTCGTTTGGAAGCTCATCAACGAACTGGAAAAGACGAATGGTTGTATACTTCCCGCAGCTATGCTGAGAATGGGACTTACGCTCCAGGATAGGTCTGAACCCGGTGAATAGCCGCCGTATAAGAAAAGAATAAGAGAAGTTTATAATACAAGAAACCCATCCTCACCGGGGATGGGTTTCTTGTATTTATTATGGGTAATGAAAACAGATTTGATAGGGATCAACAAATAGAATACGAAAAGCTTCTTCTTTCCTGTTTAACATCTTCTTGTAGCCGCTGATATAAAATCCGTTTGTAAGCCATGCTGAACCATTGGTTTCCGTATCTTGAGCCATTAAATTAACAAGCTATACTATGCAGTCATCCTCTTGCCGGATCTTTTTGCTGATCCTGTTCGTATCCATGTCTACCATCGCCTTTGCACAGCCAACCACACCTGTCCGTGATACCACCCGCAGACCCACCGGTCCTGCGACCGGTCCTAAGCCTTACAAGGAAGTGATCACTTCCAAAGCCGTTTCCGATGGTGGTTTATTCTGGGTACACAAGGTGGAAGACAAATTCTTTTTCGAGTTACCCGACTCTATCTTCAACCGTGATATTCTCGTAGTGAATCGTATTTCCAAAGCACCGTCAGGCATGCGTTCTCCCGGGAGTTTCTTTGGTTATGGCGGCGACCAGATCGGTCAGAATGTGATCCGGTTTGAGAAAGGACCAAATAATAAAGTATTTATCCGGACGATCTCTTTTGCAGAGTATGCGAAAGACTCCACGTCGCCGATGTTTACATCGGTCAATAATTCGAATATCCAGCCCATCGTGGCGGCATTTGACATCAAGTCGCTCGGGAAAGATTCAAGCGGTGCCGTGATCGATGTCACCGATTTTATCAATAGCGATAACGAAGTACTCAATTTCAACAGCCAGTTAAAAGTATCACTACGGCTGGCATCCATGCAGTCGGATAAATCATATACAGTCAGTGTGAAATCGTACCCGATCAATGTAGAGATAAAGACCGTAAAGACCTATGCCCGGAGTGCAGCCATGCCTTCTCAATTCGGTGGTGGCGGATCGGCCAGTGGAAATATGACGATGGAAATCAACAGCTCCCTGGTGATCCTTCCGAAGACCCCTATGCAGGCAAGATATTTTGATCCGCGTGTCGGTTATTTTGCAGTGGGTTATACTGATTTTGATGTTAACCCCCAGGGCGTAAAAGCGATCAGCATGATAAAAAGATGGAGACTGGAACCTAAAGAAGGTGAGATGGATAAATATCTCCGTGGCGAATTGGTGGAGCCAAAGAAGCCGATCATCTTTTATATTGATCCGGCCACACCTAAGAAATGGGTGCCTTACCTGATGCAGGGAGTGGATGACTGGAAGATCGCATATGAAAAAGCAGGGTTTAAAAATGCGATCATGGCGAAAATGGCGCCGACAAAGGATGAGGACAGTACATGGAGCCTCGATGATGCCCGGAATTCGGCTATCGTTTATAAACCATCGGATATAGCTAACGCAAGCGGACCGAGCATCTCGGATCCCCGTAGCGGTGAGATCATGGAAAGCCATATCAATTGGTATCATAACGTGATGGACCTGCTCCACAACTGGTATTTTATCCAGACAGCGGCCGTGGATCCCAGAGCCCGTAAAATGGAATATGATGATGAACTGATGGGACAACTGATCCGTTTTGTTTCTTCACATGAAGTAGGGCATACACTGGGTCTTCGACATAATTACGGATCCAGTTCTTCCGTGCCTGTAGAAAAATTAAGAGATAAAGCCTGGGTGGAAGCAAATGGTCATACTCCTTCGATTATGGATTATGCCCGTTTCAATTATGTGGCACAACCAGAAGACAATATTGGTGAAGCCGGTTTATTTCCCCGTATCGGCGACTATGATAAATGGGCGATCGAATGGGGATATAAATTATTCCCCCAGTTCAAAAGCGCGGAAGCGGAACAGGCTTCGCTGAATAGTTGGGTGATCGGGAAACTGAAGGACAATCGTCTCTGGTTTGGTACCGAGCTCAATCCTGACGATCCCCGCTCACAAAGAGAGCAGGTGGGCGACGATGCTATGAAGGGAAGTTTTTACGGGATCAGGAACCTGCAGCGTATCATACCCAACCTGATACAGTGGACAAGAGTTTCCAATGAAGGATATGGCAACCTGACTGAAATGTATAACCAGGCTATCAGCCAGCTTCGTTTCTACCTGGCTCATGTTGCGAAATATGCCGGTGGTATCATGGAAACTCTCAAGATGGTAGAAGAGCAGGGACCGGTATACGAGATCGTTCCGGAAGCCAAACAAAAAGAAGCCATCGACTTCCTCAATAAACAAATATTTGCAACACCGGCATGGTTGATCAACCAGGATATTTACAGCCGTACAGGGATCAATGGTCTGACTACTATCGGTGGGTTGCAGGATAATGTACTGGGAAGTCTTTTCAGTAATCGTGTCTTTAACAACCTGATCAATGCGGAAGCAACATTGGGGAGCAGTGCTTACCAGCTCACCGAGTTACTGGCGGATGTCAAAAAAGGCGTCTGGACCGAATTGGCCGGGCGGAAGCCGATCGATATATATCGTCGCAATCTACAGAAGTCCTATATCAGCAGCCTGAGCAGCTTTGTATATGGCGGCCCGGCAGTGGTCAACGTGGGAGGCATCACTTTCAACATCGCATCAGCAGCGGATAAATCAGATACCAGGAGTGTGATCACGGCTCATCTGGCTTCACTCCGGTTAGAAATAAATGCGGCAGCAGCGGCTTCTACCGACCAGATGACGAAGTTTCACCTGCAGGATGTATCAAAGAGGATCGATAAGGCCCTGAACCCTAAGGACTAACAGTTGCTTCGGCTGCGCCTCGCAATGACGCTTCGGCAAGGACAATTTAGCTTTGCCGGAAAGGTTTCCCGCCTTATCTTTGCACTCCGTTTGAAAAAACGGTAGAGACATTGCTCGCATTGTCTCGGAGGCAAGGCCTGCCTTGTCTTTACATTGCCGAAGAGGTTCGATAAAGGCCCCGTCTGTTCGGGGATGCCTCAAGGGTATCATTTTTAATACTGGGTAAAATGCCTAAAGTAAAAACAAACTCCAGTGCCAAAAAGCGCTTTAAAGTGACTGGCACAGGAAAGATCATGCATCAGAAAGCTTTCAAACGTCACATCCTGACGAAGAAATCCAAGAAACGTAAACGTAACATGCGGAAGGACGGACAAGTGTCCGATTCACATCTGCATTTTGTAAAAAGACTGTTGAGATTGAAATAAGCTGTTAGCTATTAGCCTTTAGCTACTAGCCAGCAAACAATCATCAATAGAATCGAGCTAATAGCTCAAAGCTTAAAACAACAATTCTAATTTAAAAAAATTCGCATATGCCTCGTTCAAAAAATGCAGTGGCCTCCAAAGCCCGCCGCAAAAAAATATTAAAACAAGCCAAAGGTTTCTATGGCAAACGTAAGAATGTATTAACCGTTGCCAAGAACGTAGTAGAAAAAGGTATGACCTACATGTTCGTAGGCCGTAAGCTGAAGAAAAGAGAATACCGTGCTTTATGGATCGCCCGTATCAATGCGGCAGTCCGTGCAGAAGGTATGACCTATTCAGTGTTCATCAACAAACTGCAAACAAAAGGTATCGAGCTGGACAGGAAAGTACTGGCCGACCTGGCGATGAACAACCCGGAAACTTTCAAGAGCCTGGTTGATTCAGTAAAATAAATTACCCTGCGCTGGTAAAAAAAGTCTCCGCCTTTTGGACGGAGACTTTTTTATTTACGGCCTCCCATACTCCCGGGCTTCATAAACCCGGTTGCTTTTACTCGTCATTGCGAGCAGCGCGAAGCAAGGAGTATTCATAGAAACAATAGGTCAGATATTCAACAGATCGAGGTCATTGCCCAAAGCTTTTTTTGATCTGCTCAGAAGCGCATTTGCTCAGGACAGCATTGAACTCATCAGCCTTTTTCATATCCTCCTTTACTTTGTCCCATGCCTCAACCTGTTTTTTGGCACAGTCTGCCTGGGCTTCAGAACGTTTGGGATCTGCTGCATCCATTGCATTCGCTTTCTTTGAACAATCGCAGACCTCTTCTCCTATTTGTGTACCACTTTTAGCTTTACCACAGGCCAGGAAAATAACCGCGGCGGAAATGATCAACAGTAATTTTTTCATATTATTTTTTTTGATGATGATGTATTGTATCCTGCTGTTCTAGTCAGCGGTTTGTATCCTTTTGAATACGGATCTGTCCCAGTAAAGAACAAAAGCCGCTTTTTCAAAATATTCCACGTTGATGCCATCTCCTTTCATCTTCACTTTTTTTGTTTTCTCACCATCCATGCCATCGATATCGGATTTCGGTATGGTGGATATAGCCGCATCATCCATGATGTCTTCTTCCCAGAAAAGTATTTTGCTGGTATCGATCAGGATGGCGATCCGGTACTTTGACTTAGTGCTGTCGCTTATCACGGCCGCCATATCGGGTTTCCCGTCGGCATTGAAATCTCCTTTGGTGATATACGGATAATTAGGCTCCGTTTTTCGTTTGGGAACGATAAAATAATCAAATGCATCTTTCATCCAGTGTGCTTCCTGGTCGTTCAATACATGCCACTGGTTCCCGAATTTTGCAACCAGGGCAACATTTACAACCGCTTCATCAGGAGCGGTGTAACCAACGGGCACCTGGGCCTGGTGGGTGGCGGTATCCGCTGCCTTAATCAATGTATCTGTCTTTACTGTTTCTTTCTTTTTGCTGTTCTTTTGCCCGCAGGATAGCAACCATACGGTGGCCATAAAGAGAAGGATTCTCATCGTTAAGGTTTTGGTGTGTGATCCGGCTCCGGGGCCGGATAATGGTTTAGAGAGGGAAGTTAATATTTTTTAGCCCATAATTTCTCCAAACGTATACTTTTGTCCCTGTAAAACATTTACTGGCAAACCCATTGGATCAAAAATGACAAATTCTTATCACGATCTCGTTAAGCAGACATTTAATTTTCCGCAGGAAGGCATTGAGGTAGAGGACGGCAATCTCTTTTTCAACGGGCTTGACCTGAATGCCCTGGTGGCGAAGTATGGCACCCC
>JANOHQ010000098.1:0-29142 GCA_031406595.1 Chitinophagaceae bacterium | reverse complement strand
CAACTGGGTGATACGCCAATAATGAACGACCCTAACCATAAACCATAGACTATAAACCAAAAACCTTTCCATGTGGGAGTCGTTTATTATTAGTGTATCAACCAAGTTGCAAAACCCAGGATTTGCCCGGCACTAAAGACTTTTATCTGAAAAGGAAAACTATGATCTGTCAACAACAATAAACTATAGACTATAAACAGTTATTCCAGTGTGATGGTCTTTTCCAGGTCCTTCCACTGATCTTTTATCTTCACTTTCACCCAGATCCGCTGGTTGGTGATATTCACCGAATCAATGTATTCATGCAGGGCATCGTAGTCGATATCCAGTTTCTCGCCAAAGGTCATCATGGCTTTTTTGCCAGTGGCAATTTCTTCTACATAGACATTACCACGGTCTGTATAGGCGAGCAGGTTGTCCCCGATCGAGAATTTTGGATCGATATTATTGATGCCGCTGGTCCTCATGACAAAACTCTCATTCTTATTATAAGGAAGCTTGATCTGGAACCCACGACCGGTAGCGCAATCATTAAATAATACATAGGCAAAACCAGTGTCCTTAAAAACACAGCGGGTAAAATCTTTATTGACAAATACGGTCGGGTAATCAAACTTGGTTTTGCGGTCGGTCCCCATGCCTTTGTAGCTCCAGATAAGACTATCAGCCTTGCAGTTGGCGGCCGAGATATAGACATAAGGACTGAGTTTATGATCGCCCGTGAACTTCAGGGTGTCTTTCAGGCAGGCTGTATCACAGAGTGTTTTAGGTCCATCGCCAGAAGAAGACTTGCAGCTAACAATGGCTGCAACCATTAAAATTGCCAGGAAGGAAGCAAGCAGGTATCTCATATAAAGGGATTTGTTAGGCGACAAAAATAACCATTGGAAAATAAGCAGGGAATAAAATTTTGAATAGGCTTAGAGCTAATGGCTTTGGGCTGCGGGCAATGTGCAATAGGCAATGGGCAATGGATAATCGACAATTGGTAATCTTCAATTATCTTCGGACCCATGCTACCCATCAATCTCCGTTCGTTCAAACAAAAAACCCGGCTCACAAAATCAAAGATGAGGCGTTTCCTGACCAAACTGGAAAATGAAACACCCCGCGGTTTGGATAAAAAGATAATCGAACACGAAAAAAATGTCTGGCTTGAAACCGATTGCCTCAGTTGCGCCAATTGCTGCAAGACCATGACCCCGACCTTTACCGAACAGGACCTGAAAAGGATATCAAAGCATTTTGATATGACGGTGGAAGATTTTCAAAAAAAGTGGCTGCGGAAAGAAAAAGGTGGCGACCGCGACTGGCTGAATAAAACCGAGCCCTGCCAGTTCTTGAACCTAAAGGATAATAAATGCAGTATCTATGAAGTGCGCCCCGCCGACTGCGCCGGTTTCCCGCACCTGTCAAAGAAGTTTAAAGATTACGTGCATATACATAAGCAAAATGTGGAGTATTGTCCGGCGACATACAAGCTGGTGGAGAAGATGATGGAAGGGCTAGTGAGGAATAGCTAGTGGCTAGTAGGAGAACGGCAAGTGGGGATTAGCTAGTGGCTAGTGGGAATGATACAATGTCCCATTGTTTAAATGATACTACTCCCCACTCGCTTACAAAAAAACATCTTCAATCAAAAAAAACTCCGGATCCTTTTCCTTGTGTATCGTTACAGCGACTATATAATATTGTATCCACGGATTTCCCGGGTTGCGGAATAAATACTCGTCTGCGGCCTTCTGCAATTTTTTGAATTTCTTTTTTGTTACACTGTCTTCCGGGTGACCATACCGTGAATAGTTTCTTGTTTTCACTTCGATGAAATAAAGGAATTTCCCTTTTGTCGCCACGATATCGATCTCCAGCTTCCCGTGCCGCCAGTTGCGGTGCAGGAGAGTATAACCTTTGTCTTCCAGCCAGCGGGCGGCCAGTTCCTCTCCCTGTTTTCCTAATTCATTATGATCGGCCATGTAGTATCTTTAGGTCAAATTAAAAAAACGACACTTGTTTCATGAGGGGAATTCACCGGTTAAATGGCGTAATAAAACAGTATGATTGGGGTGGAACCTCCTTTCTTCCCTCGCTGTTACAACAGGATAATGCGGCCAAAAAACCATTTGCGGAATACTGGATGGGTGTGCACCCATTGGGGCATGCCAGCATCGAAACCGGGGTGGGCGAATGGAAACCCTTAGCCGAACTGACCGGCAGCCTTCCATACCTGTTGAAAATACTGGACGTAAAAGATATGTTGTCGATCCAGGTGCATCCTTCTAAAGAAGCGGCGGCCAAAGATTTTGAACGGGAAAACTTAATGGGGATTGCGCTGGATTCACCCGTACGCAATTATAAAGATGAGAACCACAAACCCGAACTGATCGTTGCCCTGGGAGATTTCTGGTTATTGCATGGATTCAAACCGCAGGAAGAACTGGTATACACTTTATTGAACGTGGTGGAGCTGCGGGAATTATTGCCCGTATTTAACCAGGGAGGATATGGTGGACTCTATAAACATGTGATGGAAATGCCGCAGGAGGAAGTGAACCGGATCCTGCAACCACTGATCGAGAATATCGCCGAGATCTACAAGGATGCGGAACCGGAAAAAGAAGATGAGGATTTTTGGGCGGCAAGGGCGGCGAAAAATTTCTGCGGCGGTGGCAATATCGACCGCGGGATCTTTTCGATCTACCTGTTCAATCTTGTTCACTTATATGAAGGGGAAGGAGTTTTCCAGGATGCCGGCCTGCCGCATGCTTACCTCGAGGGAGCAGGAGTGGAGATTATGGCGAATTCGGACAATGTACTTCGTGGGGGGCTTACCCATAAACATATTGATGTAACGGAATTGCTCAAGCATACCCGTTGCGAACCTACCCATGTGAGTATCCTGGAAGGCGAGGAGATCAATCCATCAGAAAAACTATATTCCACCCCGGCAACCGATTTCAGGTTAACTGTTTTGGAACTGGACAATGGAGATACAACGGAATTGACTCCCCTGGGTTCCGAAATACTGGTGCTTACCAGTGGAAAAGCGGAACTAACGAATAGCGGTGATGCCGTCTGGCTGGAACCCGGTCAACCCGCTGTGGTGGTAGTGCCGGGTGGGACTATACGACTGAAAGCCGCTGCTGACAGCATTGTTTTCAGGGCTTCTGTTCCTGTACACAAACGTTGATAATCGGTCCTGTGTAATTGCTTCAATTCATTTATTTTTGCGCAGTATTCAAGAAACCCTCAATTAAAAATTATGAAGAGCAACGGAAGGCTGATCCTTTTTACACTGATCCTGGTAGCATTGGCTACAGCCTGCAAATATTTTTTCGGACCTGAACTCGAATGGTCCGGTTTCTCACCGGTGATCGCTATTGCGTTGTTTGCCGGGTTTATCATCAAGCAAAAAGATATCGCTTTTATCCTGCCCTTGCTGGCATTAATTATCAGCGATGTGGTTATACAGCTTTTATACCTGCAAGGTGCATTCCCTTATTCCGGTTTTTATACTGGCCAATGGAAGAACTACCTCTTGCTTTTATCCATTGCCCTGATCGGCTGGGGATTGAAAGGCCGGAGTATCGGCCGCCTGGGAATCGGAGCTGTACTGGCACCTTCTATTTATTTCCTGGTCTCTAATTTCATGGTATGGCAGGGAACAACCGAAGCGGTATATCCAAAAACCTTTGATGGCTTGATGACTTGTTATACAGCGGCGCTTCCTTTTTATAAGAATGCGCTGATCGCTACGCTGGTGTTTTTACCGGGGATATTGTTTTTGTATAATTATATGACGAGGAATAAGGCAGTTCTTACGGTTGCGTAATAACCACTATTATATTTGAAGCCGGTTCGTTGCTGCGAACCGGCTTTTTTTGGAATAAACATTTTACTTTTTTTGTCTTTTAAGTAACAAAAAGAAAAGTATTTCATTCAGTTTCCTTTCCTGCCTTTTTTATGGAAAAAAGGTAGCCAAAAAGCCAGGCAGAAACGAAGCTTCGCCGTTTCTGCCCCCAACGGTCAAATGGGTCAAGTGTACATAGACTTTAAGGCGAGGTCGTTGCTGCCTGCTTTGCGGGAAACATGAGGCGCTGGATTTTTCGTCCGGTAGAAATATCTCACCGGGAGCTTTCATTTGGCCGAAAAATAGGCGCTGGGAAATATTGTTATTGATATTGCGTTAGTCATTTCATCAATTACGCAATTGAAAACAAAATCATGCTCTATATTCAGTAAACGACCCAAGAACCCTCCTGAGTTTGTCGAAGGATCGGAGGGCGGGGAGGCCTTAGCTACGCCAATTTAAGATCAGCAAACCAGTAACCCTCGTGGTGAACCTTTCCCATCACCGATACATTGATCCTTTCAGTAAACAACGGGCAATCAAGCACCAGTGTATGATACTCCCCATTTTCCCCGCAGGTATCTACACCCAATGCTTCCAGTTCACTAACCAATGAAGGCGTGATGGGACGGCCAATGAATCGTTCACCCATGGTGCTGTTGCAACTGACAATGATCGTTTCAATCCCTGCTTCCAGCATTTGCAGCACAAGTTGTTTACGACCCTGTTGCCAGAGTGGAAGAACAGCAGTAAGCCCGGCTGCTGTACACACTTTCTCTTCCCAGTCGCGGTGGGCCTGCAGATCGATATCGCCGAAGACGGCATGTGTAAGCTGGTATTTTTCTTTAAGGTCAGCAAGTGCGCTGGTAAAATGTTGTTCGTATTCCTGCCAGGAACTGCTGATCATACGGATCGGGAGTTCTGCGGCGGCAGCCTGTTGTTGTAATATACCAGCAGGGATGCCATGGGAGCGGGATATTTTCCCTTCTTCGTTGAGGACATTCAATAATACTTTTGGCGTGTAGCCGAGTTGAATGGCTTGTATGAGTGCAAAGCAACTGTCTTTGCCACCGCTCCAGGAGCATAATGCGTTTTTGGTCATTGTTATTTTCTTCCAAAGTCAGCAGGGTTCTCACCCCAAGCTTTTGTTTCCCATTTTAATATTTTATTGGGATATGAGTTCTCATTTAACCACTTTTCTGCACGTCGAAGTAAATCAAAAACATCCTTATTTTTTTCAGTCATTTTTAAATTGCTTCTATGTTTTTTATCTTTTACCCAACCAATAGCGTTTCTGCTATCAGAATATATTGGAAGGTTGGATTTTTTTTTTTGTAAATATGCCAAAGCATGTACAATAGCCAAAAACTCTCCCACATTATTAGTTGAGTCTTTATATGGGCCTTTTCTGAATATTACCTCCCCGGTTTCATACATCACTCCTTGATATTCCATGTCCAATGTAAAAGTATTCCAGGCAGCATCAACTGCAACACTCCTTTTTATTGGTTTCCCAATTAGTTCTCTTTGTTGGTTTGAAAGACTACTTTCAAACACGTCTTTGCCCCAATAATCATTAGGCCCATTTTTGTAAGCTTCTATTGCTGCTGGGTGAGTCTTGAAACCTTTGTACTTGGCGCCTGGATATCCATTTATTTGTTTCTGGCAATCTCCCCAAGTTGAATAAACTCCCGGTTTTGCACCTATCCAAACAACATAATACTTGTTTTTTTCTTTTCCCATAATCCTTGTTAATCTTGAGTACCGCTTCTCAGACCTGAAACACCCCCGTCCTCAATTCACCTATTTCCGCATTATGATCCGCCGCTGCAATCCCTTCCGAAATAACTTTTCTCGTATCCACCGGGTCAATGATCGCATCCACCCATAACCTTGCCGCCGCGTAATACGGTGAGGTCTGCGTCTCGTATCGTCCCTTGATCTCGCTTAATAATTTATTCTCCGCCTCGGGTGTGATCTCTTTTCCCTTTGCTTTCAGCGATGCCACTTCGATCTGCAAGAGTGTTTTCGCCGCCGCCTCGCCACCCATCACAGCGATCTTTGCCGTCGGCCATGCATAGATAAAACGGGGATCATAGGCTTTGCCACACATGGCATAATTGCCGGCACCATACGAATTACCAATGATGATCGTGATCTTCGGCACCACGGAATTCGCTACTGCATTCACCAGTTTGGCCCCATCCTTAATGATACCTGAATGCTCACTTCTGCTGCCCACCATAAATCCTGTTACATCCTGCAGGAATACGAGCGGAATCTTTTTCTGGTTGCAGTTCAAAATAAAACGGGCGGCTTTATCGGCACTGTCATTATAGATCACACCACCCATCTGCATTTCGCTGCCACCTGAACCATCAGGTCGGGCGGATTTCTTTGCCTTGACCACCAGCCGCTGATTCGCTACAATACCCACGGCCCACCCATCGACCCGTCCATAACCACAGACGATCGTCTTGCCATAATCTTCTTTGAATTGTTCGAATTCGGAATCATCCACGATCCGTTCGATCACATCTGCGATATCATAGGGCTTGCCATCATGCGGGAAAAGACCATACAATTCTTCCACATTTTTCTTTGGTGCGGTTGCTTTTATCCTGTCGAAACCGGCCCTGGGTTTATGACCCAGCATGGAAAACATTTTTTTGATATGATCCATGCACTCCTGCTCCGTCTTGAATTTATAGTCGGCAATTCCCGATAGTTCGGTATGTGTAACCGCTCCACCCAATGTTTCATTGTCGATGTCTTCGCCGATCGCTGCTTTTACTAAATAGGAGCCGGCAAGGAAGATCGAACCATTGCCTTCTACCATCAATGTTTCATCACTCATGATCGGGAGATAAGCACCACCGGCCACACAGGCACCCATCACCGCTGCGATCTGCGTGATACCCATCCCGCTCATCTTTGCATTGTTGCGGAAGATCCGTCCAAAATGTTCTTTATCGGGAAATATCTCATCCTGCATCGGTAAGAATACACCGGCACTGTCGACAAGGTAAATAACCGGCAGATGATTTTCCATCGCTATCTCCTGCAGGCGTAAGTTTTTTTTACCTGTAATAGGGAACCAGGCACCTGCTTTTACGGTCTGGTCATTGGCAAGGATCACACATTGTCTGCCGCTTACATAACCCACACCCGCCACCGTACCACCAGCCGGGCAACCGCCCTGCTCAGCGTACATATCATAGCCGGCAAACGCACCGATCTCGATAAATGGTTTGTCTTTATCTACCAGGTAGTCGATCCGTTCCCGGGGAGTGAGTTTGTTCTTTTCTTTCTGTTTGGCCTGTGCCTTTTTGCCACCGCCTTCATAGATCTTTTCCAGCCGCTGGCGCATTTCGCTGAGGGTTTGCTTCAGGACATCTTCGTTCTTATTGAAATCCAGGTTCATATACTGTTCGTTAGAAGGCAAAGATAGGGGAGGATCGGGGAGTGAGCAGCCGGGAAACTAATGCAATATACCTAGCCAGTCCGTCTGCATTTACCTAAATACCCAAATCCATACGGCCCGCGTTCTTTTCTCACAGACCGGTGTCGTTATTTCGGAAGGATTTTACCGGACCATATACCAATATCCATCGCCATGAAAAAATTTTTTACCTTTTTCTTTACCTGCATTGTATTAAAGTCCTTCGCTCTCAATTCCACCCATTTTACGATCAACCGTATCACCGCGCCTTATTTTATTGTGGATGGCAATGCGCCGGCTACAATAAATAAAGCATATGTGGGTTTCGAAATAAAGAATAACAGCAACAGTGCCGTTACCTATTCGGGATTGAAATTCCTCATCACATCGATCGGAACCTCTGTGGTGGGACAGAACTATACCCTTGTGGCACCTGTCAGTGGCCAGTCAAATATCGGTACACTGGCCCCGGGTGAATCAATGACCTGTTATTTCTATGTCTCCTATCCTGCAGCCGTCGCACCCCAGGCAACTTTCAATATACAGCTTACGGATAATACCGCGGGTGTAAAAACACAAAGCTTTATTATTATTAACCGTTCGAGTATCAGTGCCAATGCCGGCGGCACGGCCACACAGAGCTTTACCAACCAGGATCTCATCGGTGGACTTATTTATGATGATGTCACCTATATCGTGGGAAATGTGCAGAATAGCGATGAAAGCGATTTCCAGGTAGCCGTGTCACCCCAGTTCGATCCCACGAAAGTTACTTTGCTGAGTACACAGGTTTTAACGAGTGCTGTTCCCGGTATTCCTGCGGGAGCAACCGATTCATTATATTTTATCACAGGTAATGGAACCAACGGAGCTTCCATAACGGTGCGCTGGATATTCCGGATCACCGGTGTAAATTTTACCACTTATCTTTTACCATGTGCCGGCGCGACCAGCGGAAGTACCAACTATAAATATGCATTGAATACGGCATTGGGTTCTGGTTCACCTGTGACGATCTCTGCTTCTGCGAACCCGCTTACGATCACCAAGACATCCGATCAATCATTATATGGTACCAGCAAACCAGCATTGTTTACGATCACGATCACCAATCCCGGTGCTTTCGGTATCACCATTGACAGAATAACAGATGAACTCCCTGCGGGATTTACCTTCCAGTCTTTTGATGGTTCCAGCCAGGTGACTGCTGTGAATTCAACTTCTGTTCCGGCTACAGGTGCTACAGGAAGTATCGTGTTTGAAGGGGGAGTGGTATCCGGTGGAAACAGGTCGTACTTTATACCGGCAGGAGGCAGTATCATCGTACGTTATACGACCACTACATCTGCTGTACAGGCTTCTAATCTCGTCACAACGGCCCGTGATTATGTCGCTGCCACAGAAGTGGGTACGGCGCAGAATACAGTTTCCGTATCCGCCACCCTACCGGCTACGTTGTTTTCTTTTAATGCGGGATGGATCCCCAATAGCTGGATCAGGATCGACTGGGAGATCATCAATGAAGTGGCCGGAGATCGTTTCGAAATGGAAAGAAGCATCGACAACAACATTTTCAGTGGTATCGGGCAGATCAACTGCACGGGTATCACGGGTATGCCTCAGTCCTATTCCTTTGTGGATTCTTTCCCCGGGAAAGACAATAATAAATATCGCCTGAAGATCATCAGTACAGGCAACCTGGTCAAATACAGTCCCGTGGTGTTGGTTACCCGCCAGCGGGATGGATGGGAGCTGGTTAAAGTTTTTCCCGGACCCTTCACCAACGAACTGAATATCCAACTTGTATCCGGGAAAAAAATAAACGTCAGGCTTGACCTGGTGGATATGATGGGCAATATTGTTTCCAGTCGTAGTGTCAATTGTATCAATGGCACCAATACGATCTTAGTTGATAAATTGGAAAGCCTGCCGCCGGGGCTGTATACCTTGCGGGCAACAGCCGCGGGAAGAACCCTGCAGCAGAAATTGATAAAAACGCAATAGCTCTGGCCGTTGATCAGCAGGGACAAATTTGATTTCATGACCGGCCGGGCCGGGGGACCAGGTTGATATACTTCGTAAAAACCCCTGGATTTAGTTAAATACCGAAGGGACCTCTTGCCGGGTTCGTTTATTACGGGGTAATTGTGTTATTTGGTAGTGATTTTTAACCTTTTCGTATATCCAATACCTAGTTGTTATGAAAAAACTTTTACCTTTTTTCCTTCTTTGCGTGGCCGCAAGATCCTTTGCTTTCGACTTCGCAAACCTAACCATCACCAAGACTTCCGACCAGGCAGTCTATGGCGTCAATCAACCTGCCGTGTTTACCATCACGATCAGTAACCTTGACGCTTTCCCTGTCAGCATCGATAAAATAACAGATGAGCTCCCGCCTGGTTTTGTTTTCCAGTCTTTCCATGCTTCGAGCCAGGTGAATGCTGCTAATTCAAGTACAGCTCCTGCCTACGGTGCTACCGGGAATATCCTTTTCGAGGGTAGTCTGACTTCCACAGGTGATCATTCATACAATGTGCCTGCCAATGGCAGCCTGGTAGTAAGGTATACTGCAAAAGCATCCCCTTCGCCCGCTACCAATCTTGTAACAACAGCTCAGTGGTATATCGGCGCAACTGAGAGCGGTTCGGCGCAGAATACGGTCTCCGTAACCGGGACCCTAACGCTTCCCAATACATTGTTTTCCTTTAGTGCGGACTGGATCAATAGCAGCTGGATAAAACTGAAGTGGATGATCATCAATGAAACGACCAGTGATCGTTTTGAAATTGAAAGAAGCACCGATAACAGTCCATTTGCCCCTATCGGCAAAGTGACCAGCATTGGTACGCCCGGTATTCCGCAGTTGTATTCTTTTATTGATTCATTCCCGGCCAGGATCAACAATAAATACCGGCTGAAGATGATGGGCACAAGCAATACAGCAAAATACAGTCCTGTTGTACTCGTTACCCGCCGCCAGGATGGATGGGAACTGGCTAAAGTTTTTCCTACACCGTTTACCCATGAACTGAATCTGCAACTTGTATGTGATAAAAGGATCAACCTGCTGGTAGAACTCACCGATGCCAGGGGCAAACTCGTCGTGAACCGGAATCTTAGTTGCCCTACCGGTACCAATACGATCCTGCTCGATCAACTGCAGACACTGCCCCCGGGAATGTATAACCTGAGGCTAAGTGCAGAGGGAAAGATTTTGAAGCAGAAGTTGTTGAAATAGCCTCCCCGAACGGAATAGCTGCGCTATTTTTGTTTGATCCCAAATATATTCAGATAGATAGCTGACGCTATCTATTTTTTTTGGCCACGAATGAACACGAATTTGCACGAAAGAGTCCCCTTGATTTTTATTTCGTGTGTTTTTGTGTGATTTCGTGGCCAAACTTGTATTTATTTGCCTCAGCAACCAAAAGCCTCCCCACGAGCGTAGCTCCTTCCCTTCGCTCTGCTCGTGAACCTCACAAGGAGGGGCTTTAGGTCGTTTATTGGTTATAGATTTTAATTGATCGCTAAAGTTCCCGCCACCGTAGCGCTTGTTTCTGGTTCAGCAGAAAACTTCTTTGTTCATCCATATGGTAAGTGGCTAGTGGGAATGACACATTGTTTGATTGTTCCCTTGCGTCCTAACTTTCTTATTCCTTATTTCTTATTTCTCATTTTTTTTGGGGTTGATACATCGTTTCATTCCTCCACTGATTCCCTGTCATGCCGGGGCTTGAGCCTGTCCTGACGCAGGAGGGAAGGCATCTCTTGGAATTATTCCATTGATTCATTGTCATGCCGATACTTGTCAGCCCGGCAATACCATCGATCCGTATCAGCACTTCTTTTTACTCACGATATCGCTCTTACAAGATCTTCAAAAGCAACTTCCTCAACTCCTCTCCATAAACTTCTTTAGCGATGATAGTTCCGCTTTTGTCAATCAGGAAATTTGTCGGGTAACCTGAAATGCCATAGATCATTGCCGCTTTATTGTCACTGCCTTTCAGGTCGGTCACGTTTACCCATGTTAGGCCGTCTGTTTTTATAGCATTGATCCATTTCTGCTTGTCCGTTTCGGCGGCAACGCCTACTATCTCAAAACCTTTTTGATTAAATTCATTATAAAGTTTTACCAATGATGGATTCGCCTCCCTGCATGGTCCGCACCAGGAACCCCAAAACTCTAAGAGAACCACTTTTCCTTTGAAGTCCGATAATTTCACGCTTTTATCGGAGCTGTCTTTTTGTTTAAAGTCGACAAATTCGTCACCAACCTTAATATCCCGGTTTAAAGAGATAAAGGCTGATATTTTTTCCCCATAGCCGGTTGCCTTAACTTTTTTGGAAAACGATTTGTACAGGGTTGAAACAGTTTCTTTTTCCCATGAACTGCAATAGACACTTAAAATATGCGCAGAAATAACAGAGGCAGGATTGTTCTTTACAAAAAGGTATTCAGCTTCATGGACATTTTTTGCAGTATCAATAATTTTTTTTAATCTATTCTGGTCGTCCTGGATTTTTGCCCCTTTAATGACGGCTTTATTAAAATTGCCTTTGTTTGCTTCAAAGGAAGTTAAGCCTTTTTCAAGCCAAAAACTTGCCCTGTCGGAAAAGTCGGTTGTGCTGATGCTGGACCTTAGATATTTTGTTTTGATGTACCCGCTAAAACTGAATTGATCGTTAGAAATGATAGTGGAGTCAATTTGTTTATAGCTTCCATCAGACAGATCGTGGAGATAAAGCTTTGTGCCATTGCTGTAACCCTGGACTTTCCCTTCAATGTTGAATTTTGATGGTTTGGTTTGTACGGTTACACTGCTTAAGAAAATAGTAGCAATAAAAACGAAAGGAATCGGTTTTGTTATTTTCATTTTGAAGAGGTATAGCTTATGGGTGGAGTACAACGTTAAGGGCTATATTGCTTTGCTGGAATTTCTCTTTATTGTTTACAGGAAAACGGCAAAGAATCACTCAACAGAAATTATAGTTGACTGTCGTGCAATAAGTTGCCAACTCTCTTTATTTTTCATCCAGATATTTGTGAATCGTCTTTTAACTGTTTTTCCGGCGTTTGCTGCGATCCCGGTTGGCTTTGTTGTCTCATTACCCATAACAATAGCAATATTGTCGGCAAATGTTACCTTTTCAATTATCCTGTCGTAATATTCTCTGTTACTTCCTCCGCTCCGTATGCGCACCAATAGATCCTCCAATGTTTCAATTTTATTTGATGGTCCGTGCACAATGACATTTGGCGAGAATAGTTTAAACAAGGTTAGCGTGTCTTTTTTGAAATAGGCTTCCTTTTGGGCACTGTCAAGTTTTCGTATCTCAATTTCTGCTGCGGACTGTGCATGAGTACAAAAAAAAATGAACAGCGGTACTAATGTGAAAATTATTCTTTTCATTGTATTTAAGTATGGGAGTTACAAAATAGTCTAAAAAAGTTATTGTTCAATAAGCGAATTCTATTTCAGTAAGGAAGCTATTTTTATTAAGTGTTCATAAGCATGGTACCGGTCAACAATGACGCAAAACCCCGCTGTTAGCGGCTGGCATTATTTAAGCAAGTTTTTCGTTGGTTGAACCTACAACGTTCAAAACCTCAATTTTATGCGTTCCATTTAGTCCGCTTTCATCTCTTAATCTTTGAAATTCCTTAAATGAAGGAACGTTCAAAAGTTCTGTTTGATTTTTTTCGTTTCTATAAATTGAATGGTGAACGAAAGTTACATTATCGTCTTTTGTATAAACATTATATTGAAAGCCCGACATGTCAAGCTCTTTAAAGTCTTTTAAAAATTGTTGAATATTCTGTTTGTTTTGGTCAACAAATTCTGGTTTCACTTTATATGTTACAAGTACTGAAATCATTTTTCTGCTATTTATGTTAAAAGATATATTGCCGCACCATTTGGTTTTTTTACAAAAAATACCTTACCCTCAAGCTTCATCTGTTATTATCGGATAATGTCGCAATTATGTAAAATTTATTTGCATGCTCTATATTACCGGAACAAATGGCAGGAACTATTCTGTTTAGTGTTATTTCTGGATTTCATACTCGTTGTGTCTGGGACATGCCGGCCTATTGCTTGCGCTAACTCAAAAATAGGCAAAAAGTTTGCCCTTGTAAAAGCCCTAAAAAAGCCATCGTCCCCGATGGCTTTCAAGATCTTTAAACGACCTGGCCTTTTGACCTATTTGACCTGTATGACTATCTGACTACCAAACCCCTCAACTTATCCGTACTCTCCATCCTCTCATACTTAATAGGGATCTCTTTGGAGAAGCCGGTCTTGGTCAACCGGGCAATACCATCGATACGGATCAGCACTTCTTTTTTGTTGACGATATCGCGGTTTTTAATGGCGCTGATATTATCCAATTTTAAAATGGTGGGGATCAGGAATTCGGATCTTTTCTTTACCGTTACTTTCTCGGCGAGTTCAAAGCGACCTACGTACTGGTTGTCCAGGTACACATCACCACGGGCAGAAGAAAGGGTTACGTTGAAATTGTTTGGGTTATAATAAACAAGGTCGGCACCCGCTTTGGTGGTGAGCAATCCTACGTCAACCAGGCGCACATTCTGTACATCCCGGAATTCGGGTTGCTGCACGTCTTTATAGGCTTTGCAGGAGACGAGGAAAATGGAGGCGAGTAAAAGGGTAGAAATTACTGTTTTCATAAATGGGTTTTTAATTATGTAAAATTGTTTTTTTGCCGGGAAGACGGGAAGGCGGTAAGAACGAGACATTGAAATATACTTCCCCTCTTCCCGGCTATCTTACTCTTTAAGTATCACGCCAGATTCTGTTAAAACGAATTAAAGATCGGGGCAGGTGTTGGCTATTCGTTAAAATATAGCGGTTCGCAGACTGCTATTCTTTTACTCTTGTATAAGTGAATGTATTGGGAGTAAACGGCGGAATACCTGCTGGCATGGTAAACCCGACCAGGTCTTCGGTTCCGCTGAGTGTTTGTCCATCGGCGGATAATTTACCAATGGAAAGATAGATACCACCGCCCTCATGTATCCGCCCCCAGACCAGTTCATTGTTTTTAGTGACCAGCAAAAAATTTGAACGTTCGTTGAATGCATCCATCACCCTTGCATCCCGTATCCACTTCTCATCGGTCTTTTTTATTTCCCAGCTGCTGGCCATATCCGAACCGCCGGGTACGACCAATACCCCCTTCCATTTTCCCATAAAAAGTTTTAGTTCTTCCGCAGTAGCCCCGGGATGGTTGATATAATAATCCACCCGCTCATCCGGTTTGCCGGTGATGCTATTGGCTTTTGTAAATAGTTCCGCTGATCGCTGGCCGGCACCATATAACTTTTTATAGCGCTCAAGCAGCACCAATGCCACGGTTTTTTTGGAACTGCTGATCTGCTGCCGCGCACTGGAGAGTAAATAGGCCGCCGGGATAGCGTAGCGGCAATTATATTGTTGTGACAGATTCTTGTAATAGTCTTCGGTCATCGGCAGGTCCATATCTTTTTTCTGGGGTATATGCTCACGGAACAGGAATTTCAATCCTTCGTAAATCCCTTTATAAGGCATTGTTTCATGCGTCTCTCCTTCGATCCGCTGAATGCTGTAAGTCCTGCAATGAGAGGGTAGAGGCAGATCCTTTCCCCATCCAAACATGGTTTCGCCAGAGAAATAATTGGTGGGACATTTTTCCAGCATTTCTACCACGTACGTTTTAAGTACTGCAGCATCCACGGTCATCGGTGCATCAAGTGCCAGGATAAAAGGGAAGAGGGATGATTGTTGTAGTCCTGCATAGGTAACAAATAAACCACCCTGCGAATGCCCGGCCAGCACATTCAGCCCGTTGACCGGGTATTGCTTATTAATATAAGGCACCAGTTCTTCTGTTATAAAACGCAGGAAATTGGCAGCGCCGTTTGTTTTCAGGAAAGCCTGTGGTACGGGCATATCACGGTCGCGGTTGGTATTGTGAATGGCGACAATAATAGCTTCGGGTAACTGCGGCAACGAACTGCCATAATGCATAAACCGTGTGGCGCTGAGGGTGGGTTCAAAAAGCGATTCTCCGTCCAGCACATAGATCACCGGGTATTCCTGTTTGGGTGATTTATTATTCGCCGGGTTATAGACCTGTATCTTTCTTTTTTCTTTTAATACGGAAGATTCGAGAGTAAGGATCGTGCCGGGCTGGTATTGTGAAAAGGTGGAAGCTGCGAAGAAGGCGGTAAGGATAAGCAGTAGATATTTTCTCATACAAATTGGTTAAGTTCAAACTGCAATAGTGTTCTCTAAAACTAGGTGTTCCGGGGATAAATTATTTGTTAATAGTTTTGAGTGGTAGAGCTTGGAAAGGCAGGCGTAGACCCGATCCGCCACTCAGGACTACTTGGGAGTATAATAATTAAGTTCATTGTGATTTCACGGTGTAAATCATCAAGATCAGCGTTCTCTGGTAGTGGGTCAGTTTGAATTTTAGCGATAACTTTCAAGTAAAAGGAGAGAATGTCATCCTGAGCGAAGCGAAGGATAAATGAAGGGTTAAAGCTTCTATTCCGATTCCTCCGCAGCCTGTGCTGAGATACGAAGTATCGGAATCAATTTATTATAAAGGCATCTTGCCCTATTCCTCAGACCTTCGGTCGCAAGCTACGCTTGTGTTCGGAATGACAACGCATTAAAAAATTCAACTCCGATAGCTATCGGATGACTTACCACCCGTTCCCTGTATTATTTCTCCAACCCCACCGTTTTCATTACTCCCTGGAACAAGGTCTTCCAGGCGAAATTGAAAAAGGAGACATTCGGGTTGCGCTCCAGGTGTACCTGTATCACCCTTGCATCCTGGTTACGGGTAGGGTTGTCGTTCTTGATGGCCATATTGGCTATAAAACTGGTAAGGGTTTTTTTATCCAGCACGGCAGAACCCTTATCCTTTTCCAGTGCATTGACTTTAAGATCTTCGTACAGCATTTTCACATGACCGTCGGTTACATTATCATTTCCCTGTATCTGGAATTCGGCGCTGTTGATCTTTCCCGTTTTTATATGCGTCATTCCTGTCTTCTCGATCACAGGGTTCAGGTGCGTGGCATCCATGGCACCAAATGTGCCGTTGAGATCGAAACGCCCACTGGGATGCAACAGGTAAAAATGACCCGTAATTTTTAATGGAGCATTGTTGAGGAAGCGGGTATTCATATCCACCGTCATGATATTATTGGCAGCAATCGTTTTTTTATCGTTGGTGAAATTGCTGATGCTGGCATTTACATTATGATACGTGATCTTTCCGGCCAGCCGGCTGGTTTGGTGCTTTTCTTTGTATTCAATAAACCCGTTGGTCACCTGTATTTTTTTCACCCGGAATACTGTAGGTATTTTTTGCATCAGCTGGTGAGGGTAAGCGCCGACCCGGCTTTTTTTATCTCTTGGTATAATCAGGTCACGGTATATTTTTATGCTGGGAGAAGGAAGTACTATCCTGTCGGCGATGATGTTTCCATCGAGCAACTGCTCCAGGTTGATATTCTGAACCTGTATCGTATTGACTGAAAAATCAAAACGATCACCCTGTGCGGGTAGCGCTTTTACAAATGCTTCTTCATTCAATGCGGGAACCATGCGGAAATATTTGATAGCGAGATCACGGGTGACAGTGTTGGAAGAGATATCGCCGGCGCTGTAGGTATATAATTTATCGGGGGATGACCAGGACAGTTTGCCGGCAGCAATGCTCACCTCTTTGGCAAAAAGAATACGGGAACTGTCTGCACCGCCGGTGCTGTCAATCTTTACATCCACCAGGGTGATAAAGACATCGTCCAGCTTCATGCCTTCTTTTTTTGTTTGGCGGTTACTGGTGCTGATCCGGGCGTTGCTTATGAGTATCGTGTCGGCCTGTATCAGGTTCAGGTTGCCGAGTATTTGTTCGTAGATCGCTTTTGGTACTGCTGCGGTCGACGAATCTTTACCGGCATTGGTATAAAGTATATGAATAACAGGATTCTTTATTTCCAATTTCCGGCCTACGATCTCTTTATCGATTAATGCCCGTGGTGTTTTTAATCCTGATACCGTGATCTCCGGGATGGTAATGTTCAGCAGGAAGGAAGGTTCGTTTCCCTGGCTGCTGAGTTCCGCAAAGCGGGTACTATCATAGGAGAATCTCATATTGGAAAAGGACAGGTATCCTGCGATCTCATCCATCGAAAGGCTGTCATACTGAATTTTGTAAAGTCCACCTGACTTGTTCCGCACGGCCGTTTCCAGTTTATCTTTCAGGATCGATTTTTTGTGTGTATTCCAGTACCAGATAGCCCCGACGATGAGGACAATAAGAAAACCAAAAATGCTGAGGGTGATGATCCATCCTTTTGACATCGAGCGGCGTTTCTTTACCAGTGTTGGGTTGACTTCCATGGCCTCTATAAATCAATTAAGAGTCCAATTTTCTTCAGGAGGGGTGAGTTTCTGGCCACAAGTATAAATGGGTAATAAATGCTACATATTGGCGGCAGGATCGCCGTGAAAACAGGCAGGAATCCCGAAAGCGGGTGTAGATGAGCGCTGTCTCCAATTGGAATTTAAAACGGTTTGTCACAGATGCCTGAGATTGAAAAGGTTTGTTTAGCCACGATTCCTTCGATTACGCTCAGGACACGAAAATGCAACGGGATCTTTGAATGGAGAGAAGATAACACGAAAGATGCTGACACAGCCTTGCGCCTACAGGGTTGCAGCCCCTATACGATCCTGACCGGTTAAAAACCAAACAACCGTGTCATCGCTGACACGGCTGGGTGTATAACTGTTACTGTTACTACCTTAGTTAAGAGACCTTCGGCACACAAGTGCATCTTGATTTTACATCACCGCCCGGCCATTTGCAGATCCAGCCAACGCGATTGGGATAACCAACAACCCGGACGGGGTTAAACACCATCTGGTTATGAATGGCGGCATAATCGAGCAACTCGATTGCGCACTCAAACTCCCCGCCGGCTCCGCAGTTGAGGTCTGCACATTTTTCCTTTCGCTTGTTTACTTCAATGTCGATCATAAGCACTTCAATGACCTTCGCTTCCGCCTCATCTTTGGTGGGAGCGATCTTGTGATCACCGAGCGTGCTATGTGTTTCTTCGTTGGGGCCGCAGACACCCTCGGCTCTTACTACCTGTTCTTTGGGGTTTGTTTTGGTATTCATGTTATGTTAGCAGCGTTTGTAGTCGCAAAATAAATTGTTTTTATTTCCGGGCAATACCCCTTTCGGGGTATCGCTATTGTTTTTTGTGAACCACGAAGGTCGAAAGACGCGAAGTAACACAAAGTATTCTTCGTGAATCTTCCTGTCTTAGTGGCTTTGTGGTTTTAGGCAATGGAACGGTTGTCACAAGTCTTGCAGGCTTCTTATATTCGCATTGTATGTCAACTACTACTGGCTGGTATCAACTCAGCGACCCCGGACAAACCGATTCCCCCGCCTTACTCGTCTTCCCGGAAAGAGTAAAACATAATATCCAAACCGCCATCCGGATGGTCGGAGATGTAGGAAGATTGCGACCGCATATAAAGACCAATAAATCTCCCGGCGCGGTTTGCATGATGATAGAAGCGGGCATTACAAAATTCAAATGCGCTACCATCGCGGAGGCGGAAATGCTGGCTATGCTAAGGGCGAAAGATGTGTTGCTGGCTTACCAGCCAACCGGGCCGAAACTGAAGCGTTTTATAGAACTCGTCCACCATTATCCGATGACGGCTTTTTCCTGTTTGACAGATAATATGGCAATCGCCAAAGAACAAGTCAAGGCTTTTGAGAATGCCGGGATACAGGTGCCTGTCTATATCGATATCAATGTGGGGATGAACAGAACAGGTATCGCACCCGGTGCAGCTGTAATTGAGCTGATGAAATCCCTTTCTCAACAAAGTTCTGTCAAGCGCATTGGTTTGCATGTCTATGACGGTCATATCCGCAATCCGGATTTTGCCAAAAAGGAAAAGGAAGTGAATGAATGCTATAGCGCTGTGGAGGAATTATTAAAAGAGATAGAAAAGGAAGGCTTACCGGCTCCGGAAATTGTCGTTGGTGGTTCACCAGCCTTTTCGGTCCATTGTAAAAGGGAAAATGTGGAATGCAGTCCCGGTACATTTATTTACTGGGACAAAGGTTATTCTGATCTATGCCCCGAGCAGGATTTCTTGCCGGCGATCGTTTTAATGACCCGTGTGATCTCTTTACCGGCCGATGGACTGATCACGACTGACTTAGGGCATAAATCCGTATCCGCAGAGAATGAGATCGGGCGGCGTGTTTGTATGCTGGATGATGAAAATTTAAAAGCGGTAAGCCAGAGTGAAGAGCATTTGGTGTTGAAGAACGAAGGGGATAAGAGTTATTCCGTCGGAGATATTTTATACGGATTGCCTTTTCATGTTTGTCCTACGGTGGCTTTGTATGAAAGAGTGATCACGGTGGAGAATGGCGATACAACAGGGGAGTGGATGAATATTGCGAGGGATAGGAAGATCCGTGTTTAAAGGGTTCAGGCAAAGAGCGCATTAAGGTTTAACCAGCTTATTACAATATATCTTCTTGTGTCGTATGCGTAGCGAAAACATTGCTGATCGGGAATAACAGCTGCTACTCCCATCCTGTGACAGCGTAAAATTCACCGGCTATCGTTTAACAAGCCCGCTTCCCTGTTAGCTATATTGCCGCTTTTACATTCCTTGTATATTTGGAGTTACAAATAAAAACTTATAATGGACTTTGGTAATAAAGTACTTTTCTTTTTTAGTTCGTTGGGAGCTTTTAACGGTCTCATTTTAGGCATATATTTTATTTTTTTCACCGCTAAGAGGCACTTGTCCAATTATTTTTTAGGGGCATTATTGTTAGCATTGAGTATCAGGATAGGGAAATCAGTTGCGTTTTTCTTTGACTATAATTTATCAAAAACACTTTTACAGATCGGACTGACAGCCTGTTTTTTTATCGGCCCATTTTTGTATTTCTTCCTGAAAGCCGAAATGGGTCAAATAAAAAATTTGCCAAAATCCTGGGTAAGGCAAATTGTATGCTGGTCCTTTGCAATAGTAGTGGCGGGTGTTGTTTATCCTTATGAGAACTTTCCTCCCCTCTGGCGAAATTATATTATACCTGTCATCTACCTGCAATGGGGTGTTTATATCGTATTCTCGGTTGTTTTAATAAGACCCCTTATAAAAAAGATGGTCCGGAAGGTAAAGTTGAAACCATTTGAAAAATGGATGTTGGCCATATGCGGAGCTGTTTCACTGATATTTATGGCATATGTTTGGGCTTTTTTGAATATTACCAGGGGCAGCTATATTACCGGACCCTTATATTTCTCATTGATCATTTATCTGATTGTGTTTATCCTGTTGTACCGCAAAAGGGCAAATGATCTGTCCTCTTATTCTGCGCAAAAGAATGGCGACAAAAAAATGCCCGAGGAAGAGGCAAAATACATTTTTAGCAAACTGGAACGGGTAATGACTGAAAAGGAAATGTTCAAAAACCCCAATCTTAAGGTTAATGATGTGGCCAGGGAGATCAATATTTCCGGGTACCAACTCTCCCAATTGCTGAATAATAACCTGTCGAAGAATTTTACCCTGTTTGTCAACGAATACCGGATCAATGAAGCGTGTAAAATATTAACTGAAGACACTAGTTTTACAATAGATGCCGTCTCTTTTGAAGTTGGGTTCAATTCCAAGTCTACTTTCTTCGCCACTTTCAAAAAGCTTAAAGGGATGACTCCCAGCGCTTTCCAACAATCAACCACTACGGATTTATAAATCCGTACTACGGAATCCGGGTTATCGCACCTTCATGAAAAAACTACACGTGACATTTGTAAAAAATATTCTAAATGAAAAAGGTAATCTTATTCCTGGGCTTATTCTCCGGCTTTATTCCCGCATTTTCCCAGGACTCGCCCACTGAAAGAGAATTGATAGAAAATACCATCCAACTGTATTTTGATGGTTGGGCAACAGGTGACACTTTAAAGTTGGGCAAAGCGATGCACGCTTCCTGCCACTTAAAAAATTACGGGAATGGAAAGTTCACCGAATTTTCAAGAAACCACTACCTCAGTTTATTCAAACCACACGCCAGGCCTAAAAACCTGCGGACCCGTATAGTTACATTGGATATTACCAACAATATGGGTAGTGCAAAGGTGGAAATCAGCACTGAAAAGGACCTGTTCACTGACTATTTCAATCTCATGAAGACCACTGAAGGGTGGGTCATTGCAGACAAAGTATCTACCCGGACACCTCATAAAATTATTGACATAAATGCCATACGGCCCGAAAAAGAGACTATCCTTGAGGGTCTTAAACGTCCCTGGAGCATGGCTTTTATATCAGAAGATGAAGTGCTGATCTCGGAGAAAGAAGGCGACCTGGTACATTACAATCTTTCGACAAAAGTAAAGGTCAAAATAAAAGGCTTTCCAGGCGACCTGGAAGATAGCCTGGTTGGTTTTGGAGATAATACAGGAAAATTCGAGGTTTTGCTTGACCCTGATTTTAAGAGCAATCACCACATCTACCTGTCATATGCTGCCAAAGCGGGCACAGGGAGAACGACCAAAATTATCAGGGCAGTGCTGGAAAAGGAGTCTTTACAACATATCAAGGTGCTTTTTGTGGCTTCACCTTATACTGCGGAACGCTTTCATTATGGCGGGGGAATGGTTTTTGGCGCTGACGGTAAATTATACTTCATTATTGGCGAACGGCTCTTTAACGAAAAAGATGAACCTGCTATACCCATAGCTCAAAATATTGAAGACAGAAGAGGGAAAATTTACAGGATAAACGCAGACGGAACGATCCCAAAAGACAATCCGGAATTCGGAAGCAAAGCAATTCCCGGACTCTATGCAACAGGGATCAGGGCCGCACAGGGTTTAACACTTGAAAGTAATACCGGCAAAATATGGTTCAGTGAGCATGGCACACACCAGGGAGATGAGATCAATGTGCTGAAGGCAGGGGCCAATTATGGCTGGCCCATGAAAACAGCCGGGAAATATCGTTTTGCAGAATTCGCACCAAAACCCATCGCCGGAAATAGCTATACAGAGCCGGTCTGGTCCTGGTTACAAACCGTAGCCCCCACCGGTCTGCACTTCTATACAGGCAACGAATTTGGAGCATGGAACCGGAATCTACTCGTTGGCGGGTTGTCACGCGGCAGTATATGGCGGATGGTACTTGAAGGGGAGACCATAAAAAGCGCTGAGGAGCTATTTACAGACGAACGATTGAGAATACGGAAGATAGTACAAAGTCCAATGGGTAAACTGTATATGCTTTCTGATGAAACAAATGGTAAATTGATAAGAATAAAAAATATCGCAAACTAGATTTACCCAAAGTCTTATGCTGGTGGCTGCGACTGCCGGTTTGGGAGTTTGGCTGTCGGGCTCGTATATAGTTGCCAATAAAGCCTTTCCGGAAATTGTTATTATATTATTATCCCGCCAGGAAGCCCTTTCGTCACAGATCTTGAGTACTCCCCGATCAGGGAAGTGACCACCCTGAAATGTTCTTCCATTTTTTCTGTATCATTAATCATATACACCTTTTGACCAGTTATCCGAAATGACCAATCCTTTTTGATGATCATTGACGACCAGCACCAGCTGGTTAGCATGATCACTGTATTGCACCAGGATATTCAGCCCCTGCGTTTCCATTATCCTGCATATTTTTCCCAATTGGCCCGGTTCATCCTGTTTTAATTTTTGGATCAGCACATCGTTGATCCCCAGTACAACAATGCCCGCTGATTCCAATGCCTGTTTTCCTTTTTCGGCATCTTCCACTAAGAAATGGGCGATACCGTTACTGTCGTGAACAAATACACCACCACCTTCCAGGCTTACGCCGGCATTTCCTAATATTTCACCCATGGTGGCCAATGCACCGGGTTCATTTTTCAAAAGAATAGAAAGGTCTTTCATGTTCATTGATTTTAACGGGTAATGATCTCGATCTTTGTTTTTACCGAATTAGCTATAAAACAACTCTGGTGCGCCAGTTCATGGATCTCGCGGATCGTTGCTGTAGAGGGTTGTTCCCCGGAGAAAATAATCACAGGATCCAGGGTAGCGGTAAGCATGGCCATTTTTTCTTCGGTGTCGGGGCCCATCATGCCACTTATATGGTCTTCATATTTTTCGACAACGATCTTTTTTTTAGCCGCGATGGAAAGAAAGAATAACATGTGACAGCTGGAAAGACTGGCAAGAAACGCTTCTTCCGGGTCGATCAGTGATGCGTCCGACATCGGTAAAGGCACTACGGAAGGGGAGGAGGATGCGGCGATTGTCATACCGCCATCGAAACTCCATTGATGAACCCGGCTGTAGCGGCCTTTTTCAAATGCTTCTCCCAGTTGTTTTTGCCAGGTGACGGTAGCGGTATATTTCATGTTGCAATAATTATAGCGCAAACCTAAGCGTAATTATTTCCTGATGGTTCATTTTAGGATGAACTGTGGGAAAGCCTCCCGGTCTCCGATGGAAAAGCCTCCCTGCCCTCCGAAGGAGGGTTCTTGGGTCATTTATTAATTATGAGATCTGAATTCGTTTGCTGTTGCGTAGTTGACGACGAGAGTTATTGAAAACGAATTACGACGACGAGCCTAAGGAAATTTTCCAGCGCTTTCCCGCAGATGATATGAGCGCATCACTTATCTTCACTTTCATCATCTGCGGGGCCAGCGCTTCATGGTGTTCCGGTAAGACATGCTGACTAAAGTAGGTAAACTTTTACGGGTGTTGTTAAAGGCGGCAGGGTTTTTATTCAATGTTTTCCACAAGCCTGGTGGCCAGAGTTCTCCAAATTGTATGCCCCGATCATTGATGGATCCCGGAACAGCAGCAAATTGGTACGGGAAGGCGGTTGATAAGCCAATTCCACAACCGGTGCTGTTTATTGATCGTTGACGGCTGGTTCTGTCATTTTGCAGTACATTTATCAAAAGGATTTTTATGGAAAGATATGTTGTGATGTTGCGTACGGATAATGATGACAGGGATATCACCGAATGGGCCATGGCGGAAACAGGAACAGATATTCCCGTAAAGTTCATTGCAGGCAAGGAAGAACTGGATGCCCTGATCCTTTCATCGGGTGATCCATCCCTGTTGTTGCTCAATGACAGTGGCGCTGCACATAAAGGCCATGAGCGGCTGAGACATTTTAAGTCAAATCCTTCCTACAATCATATCCCCGTTGTCGTGCTGGGAGAGGTCTGCACCAAAGACTATATCCGCGAATGTTACCGGGCGGGCGCTAACAGCTTTATCATCAAGCCGTCCACCCTGGAAGCGACCAAAAAGAAGGTCAGGGATTTTTTTAATTACTGGTTCAACGTGGCGGAATTATAAAATGACTGGTGGTGGAGGATGATTTATTGTTGCGCGGCCTCTTTTTTTCGGGCGATCTCCCGGTTGATATATGCCTCTTTAAAATCGGGCTCGAGTAAAATGGTACGGCTAAAATCAAGGATGGCTTTATTATAGTCGCCCTGGTTGATATAGCTGATCCCCCTGTTGTACCAGGCTCGTGCATAGCCGCTATCGAGTGTGATGGCTTTTGTATAATCTTCAATGGCGCCGGCAAAATCCTTTATTTCATTTTTATCCGCACCGCGGTTGTTCCAGGCGTTTTTAAAATGCGGACGCAGGTTGATGGCTTCTGAATAGTCGCTGATCGCTTTTTCATAGGCACCTGATTTCGAATAAGCGAGCGCCCTGTTATACCAGGCATCAGAGAAAAACTTGTTTTGCCCGATGGCGTCCGTGAACAGTTCAATGGCCCGGGTATAATTTCCTTTTTGTGCCTGGCGGAACCCGCGGCTATTAAGGAGCTGGGCATCCTGGGCATAAAGCTGGCAGCTCAACCCCGCGACAAGGATGAAGTTGACGATCTTTTTCATGGCTTTTTTTTACAACAGGGCAATGAATAGCCCTGAGGCGTTTCGCCTTTTAAAAAAAATAGTATAGCATTATTGTTTATTAAAGCTGGCTTGTCTTCCGTGATTTTTTCTTAGGATCGGGTGGTGACGGGCTTTCCAGCTGTTTGGGTAGGGAAGGTGATGATTGAGGAGCAGTAATTTTCAGTTCCCACTCCGATTGATTGACGACTTCGAATTGATGGTCCACCTTACCCAGGTGATCCTTTAATTTCACTTCTTTTTTTAGCGTGAATAATTTGCTTTTATGAATGACAGAGCCGGAACTTGCTTTTACATCAAAAAGGATAACTTTTTTTGAGTCATTGAGTAGTTTAGCGGGAGTTTCTTTTTTTTCTGAAAGCGATACAGGTTTGGTTGCGAGGAGATCGGGTTTCGATTTTGGTTTAAAAAGTTTTACCGGGTCGTTATCCGTTGATTTTTTCTTGAAGAGATCAACACTACCTGTTTTCCTGATAGTGGGCCGGGGCTCCTCTTTTCCTTGAGGTATTATACTGCCAGGGCTACCGGTCTTGTCCTTATTTTCCCGGATATTTTTATTGATTCTCTCCACTTCCGCTCTTTTTTTCTCCAGATCGTCCCGGTCACGTTGAAGGGCTCCTCTTTTTATTGCGATCCTGTTCTCTATCTCCCTGGCCTTTTTTTCTTCCAACTTTTCGCGGTTCTTTAAAATTTCTTTGTCGACCCCGATCTCTTCTTTTTTCTGCTGCATCTTTTCCTTGATCTTTTCGATATCATTTGTCACCGTTTTCAGTTTGGTTTCAACCTCTTGCTGGCTGTTTTCCATGCGAGCCCTGCTATCCTGCTCATCTGCGTCGGAGTATAGCTGGTTTAAAAAGCCCGACCAATTCCCTAATTCCTCGCCGGGGATCAGTTTACCGTTGACGGTAAGCTTGACGGGTTTCCCGGTTTCTTTTCTCACATGGTACTGACTTCCGTCTTCACCCCGGGCCTTGATGACCTGGATCTTTATATCATCATGGGTATCCATTGTTGATGAAACAGATTTGATCTTTTTATCGTTGCTGCTAACAGGCGTTACATTATTTTCTTTTTTTACCGGCACGGTATCTGCTGAAATTGTATTTCGCTCTACCGGTTTCTTTGCTTCTTTTTTTACAAGCGGATTTTGTGCTGCCAAAAAGTTTTCCAGCGCTGGCAAGCGGCCGGTTATGGGGTTTAATTTTTCTAATCTTGTCACGGCTGTTAAGGAAAGACCTTCTTCTTTTGGTACTGCGTTCCCTTTTATCATCGTGAAAGCAGAAAAGATAATTACACCCGCGAGCAAGGCTATTTTTTCAAAAAGATCCAATCTTTTATTTTCATTGGTGATGATCCTTTTCACGCGGTTGAGCAGGTAGTGGCGTTTGCTTCGGATCGCCATTACGGGAGAGGAATGTCTGAGTGAATATTCCTGGAAAGAGACCAATGCATCGACATAATTTCTTTTTTGCCCTGTGTTTGTTACAGCCATATCATCACAACAGGCCTCTCTTTCCTGGCGCAGGAGCGAGGATAGCCACAGGAATGCAGGGTTAAAAAAGAAGATCGCATCGGCAAAGCGCTGTACCAGGTTGACCAGGTAATCTTTTCTCCGTACATGCGCCAATTCGTGGAGAAGTATCGCTTCTGCCTGTTCCGGCGGAATATTGGCCAGCAATCCTACCGGTAATAATATAATTGGTCTCAGGATCCCCAATACCACCGGCACTTTCACCAATGCGGATTGAAGAAGCTGAACAGGCTGGCTGATGTTCAGTTTAGCTTGTAACCCGGCGAGTTTTGTTTTCCATTCATTGGTAACCGGGTATGTTTTATAATAGCGCAGGCGGCGAACTGTTGCAAGACCGGTTGCCAGTTTCAGGCAATTCAGTATAAAGAAAATGGTCCAGGCCAGCATCAGGATATCCGCATTATTATTGAACCAGTTGCTGAGGTTGGCTGTAAGACTCGCCGGCCCGGCCGATGCAGTATAGGCATCAGTGGTGGCCAGGAGGGTGTTGCTGCTATTTGTACTACTTGCCGGTGATAATAAAGATAATTGTTGCTGCTGGTTCGCCAGCGTTACCTGGAAAGTGACAAAAGTTGCCGCAATAAAAAGCAGAAGCACAGCTCCCAGCAGGTTATAACGCAGTTTGGCCGAAGCTTTTTTGGTCACTGAAATAATTACGGCCGCCAGCAGGGCAGCCAGCAATCCCTGCCATAATGAATGGAGGAATGTCCAGGACAATGCTTTTAGTACTACTTGCATGAGCTGATTTTTTTTGGTGGCTATTGGTCGAATTTTTTTAGTAACTCTTTAATGGCGGTCATTTCTTTTTTGGATGTTTTTTTATTCCCCAGTAACTGCATCAGCAAACTGCTGGCAGAGCCGTTGTACATCGTATTCACAAAACGTTCCAGTAAGAATTCCTTTGTCTTGCTTTCTTCTTCCGCGGCATGATAGATATGTTTCATCTGGCTTTCATCCCTTGTCAACAGGCGCTTGTCTGTCATGATCTGCATGAGTTTGAGCGTGGACGTGTATTGTACTTCCCTTTTTTGTTCATTGAGCCGGTCATTCACAAACCTTACGGTGGAAGGACCATTCTGCCATAGTACCTGGAGGATCTCGAGTTCGGAACGGGTAGGTTCGGGAAGGGGTTGCTGTTTGTTCGTTTCTTTCATATACCTAAGGTAGGAAATTTTTCGTACGAACAAAATATTATGTTCTTTTTTTTGTCCCGGGGGTAAAAAAGAACGGAAACGGTAAATAAAAAGGATGGATGGATCGCAAGGAAGATAAATGTCAAGCCGGATTTAATTTCACGCAAAGACCTTTGGTTTCTCGCAGCGGACGCGGCGGAGTGGTGATCGCAACGAATACAAAAAAAGGCAAAAGCTGGCGTAATATTTCACGCAGAGAACGCGGAGGCTTACGCAAAGATCGCAAAGGATAACTGCGTCTTTGGCGTAAAACTTTTAAATGTAAGGATCACGGATACAGCAGGTATTTCTTCCGCATTTCTTTGTAATCGCTTAAGCCCGGTTCCCAACTGGCACGTATCTCTTTCTCGGGTACACCGTCGATGATCTGCTGGCGGAACAGGCCGGAGCCAGTCTGGATCTCAACATTATTCATTTGCTTACTCAGTTTCGAATCGAAGAATTTTTCTTTGTAAGGATGTGCTTTATACAGTTCCATGATCCATTGCAGGTTTATCTTCCTGCTTTTTCTCAACAGTTCTGTATCATAATTGCGTAGGTCCAGGCCATAACAAAGCTCATTCATAAATAAAGGGGTTTCTGCCATTCCTTTGATACCGGTTGGCGTATAAGAGAAATCATAAATGCCTTTTAGTTCGGGGCTGCCCAAAACAGTAAAAGGGAAATATGTGCCACGCCCGTGGTTAACATAAACACCTTCGAACATACAGGTAGAAGGGTAGAGGAGCACAGCCTGTTGTGTATTGAGGTTGGGCGAAGGCTTCACCGGTAATGTATATGGCATGTCGTGGTTATAATTTTCCACCGGTATTATTTTGATAGTGCATTTCACTTTGTCCTTCAGCCAGCCCTCTCCATTCGCCATCTGTGCAAATTCTGCAACGGTCAGGCCATGCGACATCGGTATCGGGAACATCCCGATGCCCGATTTATATTTCATATCGAGTATCGGGCCATCTACCAAATAGCCATTCGGATTGGGACGGTCGAGGATCAGTATTTCTTTCCCACTCTCCTGGCAGGCTTCCATCAACCGGGATAGCGCATTGATATTGGTATAAAAGCGAACACCAACCTCCTGCACATCGTAGATCATAATATCTACATC
>JANOHQ010000083.1:0-15786 GCA_031406595.1 Chitinophagaceae bacterium | reverse complement strand
GCTGGTCCGTGGCTATCTCCGGAAATTTTTGCATCGTGGGTACACCCAATCATTTCAGGCAAAATGCTTGTGGTACCAACGTTACTTCCAGCGAAGGACAGGCTTATGTTTTTAAAAAGATCAGCACGGTTTGGGAAAATTACCTTGTGATGGTTCTGCCAAGAGGACAATCCGGGGATCTTTACGGTCATTCAGTTGCCATCGAGGGAATGTATGTATCGGCTACCGCACCCGGTGCAGATGCCAATGGCTTGGCCGAAAGTGGGAAAGTAATTTTTGGAAAACTGGATTAGCGATCTATTAAAGTAATAAAACACCCATGGAAAAATAGATCAGGTAGATCACCCTGAACTGGTATTTATGAAATATAGTTTGATCATTCTTTTATTTACCTGCTCAATGTGCAACAATAAAAGTACACCCGGGGAAGAGTTCGAAGGACGATTCAAGGGGAGTTCTGACGGTATATCAGCATCTGCTAACCTTGAACTCAGAGAAGGGCGATTGCGTGGAACGGTCATCATGAACGGGCAGTCAGCCGAATTACAGGGAAAAATTGATGACAAAGGGTCCTGGGGTACACTGCATGATGCAGCAACCGGGAAGGAATATAAATATGAAGGAGAAGTGATGGATGATGAATTGATCCTTTATGTCACATTCCCCGAGCTGAATGACCGGGAACTAAAACTGAGAATGCAAAAAGAGAATGCCGGCAGGTCAAAGGAAAAGAAAAGCAAAAGTTCCGGCGAAATAGACCCGGATATAATTGGTGTTTGGAAACATACTGAGATCCTTGGGGGAAATGGTGGAGAGTCGATGACCAACGAATCCCTGATGGAATTCAGGGAAGACGGGACCTGCTCATCATGGCCCGGGGTCAGCAGCGGCCCCGGTTATTTCCGGGAAGAAGATAAAAGCAATGCCAGTACCGGCAGATGGTACACAAAAGGCGAGCTGCTTTATTTCGTTGACCCGGCAACGGGGGAGGATGCATCTACTAATTATTCTGTCAATGAAAATGGGTTGTTGATGAGCAATGGAAGCGCTGATAAGAAAATATGGCAACGGGTACAATGAAACCGGATAGTAATAAATCAAAGAATAGGATAAGAAAAATAACAGGTAAAGCAGCAGTATTGTTATCGATCATATTTACTTTGCCAGGTCAGACTCATTTGTCTCGTCTTTCGTAATAATGGGCTCGTTCAGTTCCACCACATGCGCCCTTTTCCTTTTCGCCCTGCTCATCATGGTCATGTTCAGCATTTCCACAATAAAGGAGAAAGCCATACCGAAATAGATATAATTCTTCAGGTTCAGTTCATGTGCTTTAGCAGGATCCCATCCTTCCATCAGCAGGCTGAGACCGATCATGACAAGGAATGAAAGTGCCAGCATTTTCAAAGTGGGATGTTTGTGAATGAACCCTGATATCCTGGCGCTGAACAGGAACATGATCGTCATAGCGATCACTACCGCAGCGATCATGATCTCCACGTATTTGGCTGTTCCACCAGCTGTAATGATACTGTCAAAGGAAAATACTGCATCGATCAGCACGATCTGCCCGATGGCTTGTCCCAGGCCAAGCGGCTTTTTAATCGTTGAATCCGCGTTAGGGTCTTCGCCCTCCAGTTTGTGGTGGATTTCCATCACCGATTTATAAATAAGGAATAAACCTCCCGCGATCATTACGATACTGGCGATGTCGAATCCTTTGCCGGCAATCGTAAATATGGCTTTTCCTTTCTGGCCGAGCAGCCATCCCAATCCCATAAGCAATAAGCTCCGCATCAGGATACCGGTGATCATCCATAACCGTCTTGCTTTTTTCTGATCTTGTTTTCCCTTTAACCGGTTCAGGATAATACTGACAAAGATCACATTATCGATCCCCAGTACTACTTCCAGTACCACGAGGATAAAAAAACTCACAATACTTTCACTGGTAAATAAATGTTCCATGAGGGAGAGTGACGATTTAAGATTTCAGATTTAGTGATTGGCAGATCCTTTTAACAATGCCTGGTCCTTCATAGATAAATCCCGTCCATACTTGTACCAATGATGCCCCGGCATCCAGCTTCTCTTTTGCATCAATACCTGTAAAAATACCACCGGAAGCGATTACCGGCATCTTTCCACCCGTTTTTTGAGAAATATATTTTACAAGCTCTGTGGCTCTTTCTTTCAGGGGAAGGCCGCTCAGCCCGCCAGCACCGATCGATTGGAGCCGGGAGTCGGGGGTCAGCAACCCGGAGCGGCTGATCGTAGTATTGGCGGATACTAGTCCATTCAATTTTATTTCGAGCGCAAGATCAATCACATCATCGATCTGTTCAATGGTAAGATCCGGTGCGATCTTTAATAATAACGGTTTCGGTTGGGCCTGCGCTGCATTGATCGTTTGCAGATGCGTCAGGATCTTTCGCAGCGATCCCTTTTCCTGCAGCTCCCGTAACCCTGGTGTATTCGGCGAACTTACATTCACCACAAAATAATCAACATAAGGATGAAGCTCTTTAAAGCAGATCTCATAATCTTTCCAGGCATCTTCGTTAGGAGTGACCTTATTCTTACCGATGTTTCCGCCAATAATGAGACGTTCTCTATTGCCTCTTGCCCGTTGCCGGTTGCTCCAACCTTTCAACCTTTCCGTGATTACCGCTACCCCATCATTGTTAAACCCCATCCGGTTGATCAGCGCTTTATCTTTTGGCAAACGGAATAAACGTGGCTTATCATTTCCTGCCTGGGGCAGCGGAGTTACGGTCCCGATCTCTACAAAACCAAAACCCAGGCATTCCAGTTCCCGCAGGTATTTTGCATTCTTGTCAAACCCGGCTCCAAGACCAACAGGGTTTTTAAATGCTAACGAGCCCAGGGCCCATGGCTCAGAGCCCGCCGCCCGCGGGGAATAACACCCAGTGATTATCTGTCGGAAACCAACAGTACACAAGACCCTAAGCGCATTCATCGAAAAATAATGCACCCATTCAGGAGAAAAACAAAAAAGAATATTGCGGACGATCCTGTACATGTTACTTGTAAGTGGCCAGTTTGTCCAGGATCTCTTTGCTGAATAATTTATTCATCAGGGGATCTCCTTCCTTCAGGTTCACAAAGGTCCAGTCGTTTGAATGTTCATCCTTTGCTGCCACCATAGGGCTGGCCTGGCGGATACGGAGAATACCTGTAGCCGGGTCCATACTGACATTCTCTTCACCATATTGCGCAGCCATTACCGATCTCATCTGCTCGTTTTTTTCCGGGCTATTGGCGTGGGCGCTGTCAGTGGCAAAGGTCATAGTCATCACCATGGAATAAAGGATCTTTGCATAACTGCCATTCCCTTCTTCAAAAAAGGGGAATACTTTTTCAACTTTTACCGAATCCAGCTTCACTTTTACTTCTTCATTATCAAAACCATCTCTCATGGCCTGGAGCACCTGCTCACGGGGAGCGATAGTAAATAGTTTAGGGTAGGTATAATCCAGGCTTTTTTCCAGCTCCATATTTTCAGTTGCTTTCATGAATTCTGACAATCGCTGCTCCATTGAACCCCCCTTTTCAACCGTCCCGGTCTTTTTCTTATCCGAACTCTTACAGGCTACCATGAATAACACCGCGAAAACCATCCATATTTGTTTCATAATCATTGATTTTTATCAAAGAAACCCTATCCGGGTATGACGGCAAAAATTTTTTTCCAACTATTTATACAAGGCAAGTTTGGCCAGTACTTTTTTGTCCAGTACTTCATTCGGGGATGCGTCCTTATCCAAACTAACCAGGAACCATTCCCTGGCATCCCGGTCTTTGATGGCCACGAACTGACGTTTTAAACGAAACTTCGACCACCCTGTTGCCTGATCAATGCCAAGATCCTCCATGCCGGGTTCGGAACCCCAGATCAATTCTCTCCTTAACCTCTCTTGTGGCGCCGGGTACTTGCCGGTGGAAACGGTATGACCGGTTGAGGGAGCATTTATCGTATGGGAAGTGATACTATCTTCCGGCGTAGCTCTATCGATCAATAGAATAGCCGAATACGTGATTTTTGCATAACGACTCTTAGCAATCTGAAAAACCGGGTAAAGGGAATCGATCTTGAATGTGTGTAATTTCAAAAGATCTGATTTACCTGCGATTTGTGCTTTCATGTCTTCCAAAACCTTCTCGCGGGACGTGAGTCTAAATATCGCGGGATGGTAATAATCGACCAGCTTATCGGCATCCAGCTCCTGGAAATGTTGGAAGAATTCACCGAGACGCTTGCGTATAGTGGCCTCTTCTTTTTGAGGGGTATTACAGCTGAAGGAAGCCAGTAAAACGAGACCGGCAATAATCTTTTTCATCATTCTTGTTCAAAGAAACTCTATCCGCAAACCACTTCAAAAACTTTTTTCCCCAACGCCTGAATCCGTTAATTTTGGTGTAGAAAGTTGCATAAACAACCATCTAAAGTTTATGGTTTTTGGTTTATAGTTTATTGTTGGGTTTCCGGGTATGTAAATGTCTCGTTGATCTTCAATTACCCTGCTTTGCCAAGACTACAAACCAATAAGAGTGAGTTTTGCATTAAAGCAACCATAAACCATAGACTATAAACAATAAACTCTTTATCATGCAAGAAGCATATATCATTGCGGGTTACAGAACAGCAGTCGGAAAAGCTAAACGTGGCGGATTTCGTTTTTATCGTCCCGATGACCTCGCCGTAGAAGTTATAAAAGGATTGATGGCAACCGTGCCGCAACTCGAAGCAAAAATGGTAGACGATGTGATCGTGGGGAATGCGGTACCCGAAGCAGAGCAGGGACTTCAGTTCGGAAGGATTATTTCCGCCAGGGCATTGGGTTTTGACACACCCGGTGTTACCGTGAACCGTTATTGCGCATCCGGCCTGGAAACGATCGCCATGGCCACGGCCAAGATCAGGAGTGGTATGGCAGAATGTATTATCGCCGGCGGAACAGAAAGCATGAGTTTGGTGCCAACAGCCGGTTGGAAAACAGTTCCTTCCTATAAGATCGCGAAGGACGATCCTGATTATTACCTGAGCATGGGATTGACCGCGGAAGCTGTTGCCAAGGATTATTCCATCAGCCGCGAGGCCCAGGATGAATTTTCGTATAACTCCCACCAGAAAGCAATCGCAGCAATACAAAACGGTTATTTCAAACCAGGAATCCTTCCCATCGATGTGGAAGAAGTATATCTCGATGCTAAAGGGAAAAAGCAAAAAAGAAATTATATTATCGATACCGATGAAGGACCACGAGCCGACACTTCCCTGGAAGCATTGGCGAAACTCAAACCGGCTTTTGCAGCTGGTGGCGTGGTGACAGCAGGTAACTCCTCACAAACCTCCGATGGTGCAGCTTTTGTGATCGTGATGGGAGAGAAGATGATGAATGAACTGGGCCTAAAGCCTATCGGTCGCCTTGTGAACAGTGCCGTAGCCGGTGTGCATCCCCGGATCATGGGTATCGGACCCGTGGCGGCCATTCCCAAAGTATTAAAGCAATCGGGAATGAATCTTGGTGATATTGACCTGGTGGAATTAAATGAAGCTTTTGCTTCGCAGGCACTTGCCGTTATCCGGGAGGCGGGGTTGGACCCTTCAAAAGTGAATATCAACGGCGGCGCTATCGCATTGGGTCACCCGCTGGGTTGTACCGGGGCCAAGCTCACGATCCAGAACCTGCACGATATGAAACGCCTCCATAAAAAGTACGGGATGATCACCGCCTGCGTCGGCGGCGGACAAGGGATAGCCGGTATTATTGAGAACTTATGATCGCAGTTTACAACTAATGGAGAACCGGTCCCCGCGACCGGTTTTTTATTGGTCAAAGACAGAATGACGGGGTTTTTTATGCTTTCAAACCGTAAATATTTGCTATCCAGAACTAAACCTTTGAGTACCTTTAAAGTCGTATTGTTCGCTGAACCAAAATCACGCTTATGGACAGAAGAGACTTCCTGACAGCCAAACGCGGAAATAAGCCTGTAGCAACGCCGCCGGCTTCCCGCAATATCACTTCTGGTATCAACCCTTATTCCGGTCCCTGGGCCGACAATGAAGTGATCCATCTCCTGAAACGGACCATGTTTGGCGCTAAAAAAGCAGATGTGGATTATTTCAAATCCCGCACGGTCAGCCAGGCGGTAGATGAACTACTTAATCCTGCAACCCCGCAACCCGGGCCTCCATTGAAAGAATACGTTACCTCAACACAGCCGGGTACACCCGATGCCAATATCGCGCAGGGTACCACCTGGGTCAATGACATCAATAACGATGGCACCGTTCAATCGCAAAGAAGAGCTTCGTACAGGAAATGGTGGACCGGAAGGTTGATCAACCAAGACCGTAGCATCAGGGAGAAACTGGGTTTATTCTGGGTGGATCATTTTGGAAATGAAGCCAATGAAGTAGGAAATGGCAACTGGGCCTATAAGCAACATGACCTTCTCCGTCAATATGCATTGGGAAATTTCAAACAGATGGTCGATGCGATCACTAAAGATATCTCGATGCTTCGCTACCTGAACGGTTACCTCAACATCGCATCGGCACCCGATGAGAACTATGCAAGAGAACTGCTTGAATTATTCACAGTGGGAAAAGGACCGGGTTCACAATACACCGAGAGCGATGTAAAAGAAGCCGCCAAAGTTTTGACCGGCTGGCAGATCAATGGGACAACCTATACTGCCGTATTTAACCCGAACAGGCACTCCACGGTAAATAAGACTTTCTCCTCATTTTTCAATAACACAGTCATTACCGGAAGAACAGGTGCCACGGCAGGCCAGCTGGAACTGACAGATCTCCTGAACATGATCTTTGCCACACCCGAAGTGGCCAAATTCATCTGCCGTAAATTCTATCGGTTCTTTGTTTATTACCAGATCGATTCTACCACAGAAGCAAATGTGATCACGCCGCTGGCAGATATCTTCCGTAACAACAACTACGACATACGCCCGGTGTTATCGACCCTTTTCAAAAGCGAACATTTCTTTGATGTGCTGAACCAGAATTGTTATATCAAAAGTCCTGTCGATCATATCATCGGCTCACTTCGTGAAATGAACACCGTATTCCCTGCCTTAACAGATTGGGATACCAATTATGGGATGTGGAATTTCTTTCATTCCAGTATGATCAACACAGGCTTCACCCTGCATGACCCACCCAATGTAGCCGGTACGCCTGCTTATTACCAGGAACCCGTCTTCCACGAGATATGGATCAATTCGGACTCATTGCCAAAGCGAAACCAGTTCACCGATACAATGGTCAATACCGGGTATGTAAGAAACGGGCAACGGGTGCAATTTAATCTGGTCGCCTATGTCCAGCAATTCAGTAATCCCGGCAATCCCAACGACCTTATCGATGATGCGCTGAAATTTATTTTCCGCAACCAGCTAAGCTACGAATCCAAAAAGACCATTAAGACCCAGATATTGCTGAGCAACCAGCAATGGGATTATTACTGGACCAATGCATGGGCGGCCTGGGTGGCCAGTCCTACTACCGCTAATTTCAATATCGTCAATAACCGGTTGAAATCCCTGTTCCAGTATTTCTTTAACCTCGCAGAATACCAGTTATCATAATCCTCTTACCTAATTATGCCAACATGAAAAGAAGAGAATTTTTACAAAAGAGTTTACCGGCCGCCACGCTGTTGCCCGCTTTGGTAAATGGATATTCTGTAAAAGCTTTTGCCGCTGACTCACCCCTGGTACAGGCATTGATGCAAGGTATCACCGACACGGATCATGTTTTGGTGATCATCCAGCTTTCCGGTGGTAATGACGGGTTGAACACCGTTATACCCATCTCTACCTATTCCAGTTATTTTAATGCAAGATCGAATGTGGCTATTCCCCAAAACAGGATATTGACATTGGGCAACAGCGGAGCAGGTATTCATCCGGCCATGACAGGGATGCATAATATGTTCACCAACGGCAATATGAAAGTGATCCAGGCAGTGGGTTACCCGCAACCAAATTTCTCGCATTTCCGTGCGACGGATATCTGGATGAGTGCTTCCAACAGCAACCAGGAAACTTTTAGTGGTTGGGCAGGCCGCTACCTGAACTATGAATACCCCGATTTTCCAACTGGGTACCCGAATGTAAATACACCAGATCCATTGGCGATACAGATCGGTTCCACCACCACGCTGACCACACAGGGACCTGCCGTGAACATGGCGATGAGTATCACCAATCCTACTTCTTTCTATAATCTTTTAAGTGGTACTACCGATCCGGTACCGGATACTCCTGCAGGAAAGGAACTAAAATTCATACGTATCGTTTCGCAGCAAACACAAAAATACTCAACCGTTATCCGCAATGCGGCGAATGCCGTAACGCAACAGGTTACTTATCCCACCAATAATAGTTTGGCCGATCAGTTAAAGATCGTGGCTCGCCTGATCAAAGGGGGGTTGAGGACAAGAGTGTATATGGTAAGTTTTGGCGGGTTTGATACACACTCGGTGCAGGTGAACGCTGCCGACACAACAACTGGTAATCATGCTACTTTATTACAACGGGTATCCGATGCCTGCAAAGCTTTCCAGGATGACCTGCAATTCCTCCAGATACAGGACAGGGTCATCGGGATGACCTATAGTGAATTTGGCCGTCGTATCAAATCCAATTCCAGTACCGGTACCGATCATGGTGCCGCCGCACCGATGTTCCTGTTTGGTTCGATGATCGAACAGGGTGTGTTGGGCAATAACCCGGATATTCCGGTCAATGCTTCGGTGAATGATAATATCCCGATGCAATACGATTTCAGGAGCGTGTATTCAACGATACTCGAAAAATGGTTCTGCCTGGATAAGACCGTAGTGGCTGGTTTATATCCTCCTAATATTAACAGCCAGTTGCAGTCGCTGCCATTATTCAAGAACAATCTTAGTTGTAGTGGCATCACACCACCGCCAACCCCAACATTGGATGCAGTCATTACGAATTATCCCAATCCATTCACCGAAACTACTACGATCAAGTTTCATACAGAAGGAGGTCATACTCTGATACAGGTGATCGACACATTGGGCCGGGTAATAAAAACACTGCTTGAAAGAGATTATTCTACGCCGCTCACGGATACTGTAACATTTGATTCAGGAGGATTGCCTACAGGAGTATATTATGCCCGTTTCCAAAATGGCGTAGTCCAGAAGGTAAGACCGATGCTGAAAGTGAGGTAATTCAGCCTGAAACAGGAGCCCAATTTTTTGTCATTCGATAAATGAATGAACGGGCTCAATCCGATTGCCGGTGTCCCGCATTCACCCAATCAGTGATCTTTTGTTTGTCCGGGTTAGTCAACACAGCAATGGGGGTCAATGGCATTTGCGAAGGAAGATTATCTACTGCACGGGCTTTTATCCTATCCCAATTAGCAATGATACTGGCATCTGTATCAAAATTCATGTTTCCATCTACTCCGCCATTCCTGTGACAGGGACCACAATAACCCACGATGATCTCTTTGACCAACGCATACTTGGGTCCGTAATTAGGGATCGTGATCTGCGTAGTATCGGTGCATCCTTTCTGGTTCCTGATCGTAACCACATAATTGCCCGGGGCCAGGTTGGTAAAATACCAGGAGGGTTGGTAAGCGCCGCTGTTTAATTTATAGGAGATCGTATCGCCTCTTGGCTCCAGGATACTGATTGTTCCATTGTTCAAAGTGGCCACTGATTCTGTTTTCGAGGAACTAATATTGAAATTGGCGCCGGCGCAGGCATCGGGGGCAGTGCTGTCATTCTTGCTGCAGGCACTGATCAATACGACCAGCCCGGCCAGTAAAAGGGAAAGTTGCAGTTTTGGTTTCATCGTTCCTTTGAATGGAGAATCTTTACCGGGTTTAAAGCAAATTTCTCTTTTTCTCTTTGATCTCTGTGCGAGGGTTTTATCGCCCGGAGTGAAAAGGGAGAAAGAGGATGCTTCGCATTTGTTCTTTCCATATCTCTTTTATATTTCTCTTTTTCTCTTTGATCTCTGTGCGAGGGTTTTATCGCCCGGAGTGAAAAGAGAGAAAGAGGATGCTTCGCATCTGTTCTTTCTATATTTCTCTTTGGCCTCTGTGCGTTTTTATAGCCCCGGCTTCATCCTACAAGTTAAAGAATCACCCGGAATGCCTTTGAAAAAGCTGGTTTCCCGCTCATATATTTTTTTTGCAACAATGATACATTTATTTATATTTGCAACATAGTATCAAAATTACACCATGAAGAAACTTCTTTTAATAATTGCTCTTGTTACCGGCGCATCCATAACGGGACAGGCGCAGGATGGCATTGACAACCAAAATAGCAAAACTATCAAAGTAAAACTTTCGGGAAAGATCACCGATACAAAGACAGGTGAGATACTGCCAGGTGCATCAGTATATTTTGCCGATGATAAGATCGGTGTATCCGCCGATGCGGTCGGAAGATATGCTTTGAACAATATTCCCCCGGGTCACCATGTGATCGAGATCTCGCATGCCGGTTATGCCACATTGGTCGAACATATCGAACTGAACACGGATACGGAAAAAAATTTCCAGCTTTCGCCTGAGGTCGTCGAGAACCAGGGTGTGATCATAACGGGTGTTTCCGGTGCTACGAGTATTCGCAAAACACCTGTACCGGTGACCTCTATCCGGAGATCCGCATTATTACAATCTTCCGCAACCAATATTATCGATGCGTTGAGCCATGTACCTGGCGTATCGCAATTGTCAACCGGTCCGGCTGTTTCAAAACCCATGATCCGCGGCCTGGGATATAACCGGGTAGTGGTTATCAACGAGGGAATACGGCAGGAAGGTCAGCAATGGGGAGATGAACATGGGATAGAGATCGACGAACTGAGCGTGGGCCGGGTGGAAGTATTAAAGGGACCTGCTTCGCTCATGTATGGAAGTGATGCGCTGGCAGGGGTCATTAATTTTATTACCAACACACCGGTCACCGAGGGCTCGATGAAAGCAAACCTGCTGACCAATCATCAAAGCAATAATGGATTGTTTGCGATCAATGGGAATATCGCGGCTAACAAGCATGGCTTGAACTGGAACCTGTACGGTACTTACAAATCGGCGGGTGATTACCGCAACCGCTATGATGGGAAAGTACTGAACTCACGGTTCAATGAAAGGAATTTTGGCGGTTATATCGGTCTCAACAAAAGCTGGGGTTACTCTCATCTTATTTTCAGCCGGTTTGACCAGCGGCTGGGTCTGGTGGAAGGCGACAGGGATGATGCCACCGGGAGATTTATCTTGTTTGCAGGCTCTCCCCTGGAAAGAATCGCCACCGGAGCCGACCTGGACTCAAGGGAATTATTTGTGCCGATGCAGCGGGTGCAGCATAACAAACTCATCCTCGATAATAATTTTGCGATCAAAAAAAGCAGGTTGAAAATAAACCTGGGCTATCAAAATAATCTTCGCCAGGAATTTGGCAATCCTGAAGATCCTTCGGAAAAAGAATTATTCTTTGATCTGAAAACGGTCAATTACAATTTACAATGGCAACTGCCGGAGTTAAAAGAATGGCATACTACGATCGGGGTAAATGGCATGCGGCAAAGCAATACAAACAGGGCTGTTGAAGTGCTGATACCCGGATACAGTATTTTCGATATCGGCGCATTTGTATATGCGCAACGTTTATTCAAAAAAGCAACTGTCAGCGGTGGTTTCCGTTTTGACAACCGTTCGGTCGATTCCAAAGAATATTTTGAAGGACCCGACCCCAAGTTCATCGCCTTTACCCGTTCCTTTTCCAATTTCTCGGGAAGCGCCGGTATCAGTTATGAACCTTCGAATTCACTCACCCTGAAAGCCAATATCGCCAGGGGTTTCAGGGCTCCCACCATTGCCGAGTTGGCCAGTAACGGGGCTCATGAAGGAACCAATCGTTATGAATACGGTTACCAGGCACTCCGGTCGGAAACAAGTCTTCAACTGGATGGTGGTGCCGATCTGAACTACGAACATTTCAGTATCGGGCTCAGTGCTTTTTATAACCGCATGAATGATTTTATCTTTTACCGGAAACTGGGATCAGTGTTCGGTGGTGATTCCCTCGTGAATGTGGATGGAGAAGATATTCCCGCCTTCCAGTTCGGTCAGCAGGATGCAAAACTGGCCGGCTTCGAGGCTTCTGTTGATATCCACCCTCACCCGCTGGATTGGTTGCATGTGGAGAATACGCTGTCTTTTGTTCGTGGACGATTTGACCAGGCGATCGATGGAAGCCGGAACTTACCTCTTATTCCTGCCGCAAGATTGATCAGCGAATTGAGAGGTGATTTTAAAAAAGTAGGAAAGGCTTTCCTCAATCTCTATGTAAAGATCGAAGCCGATAATACATTTGCACAAAAAAATCCTTTTACCGGGTATGGGACGGAGACAACCAGTCGGGGGTATACGTTACTCAATGCCGGAGCAGGTGCAGATATCACCGGGAAAAATAACAAGACCCTTTTCAGCATTCATATTGCCCTGATGAATATAGCCGGTATTGCTTATCAAAATCATCTAAGCCGGTTGAAATATGCAGCTACTAATATGGTCACGGGAAGGGCAGGTGTCTTTAATACAGGGCGGAATTTTTCGTTGAAACTGAATATTCCATTAAGCTTTACCGGGAATAGGTAATAAATATTATGATGATTATTGAATCACCCTTCCTTTGTCAGGGCAGGCTGCGGCACTCCCGATAGCTATCGGGAAGGAACATAGTTTTCACATAGAATACAAGTATGTGTTCCTCCTATGTGACTATTTTCCTATGTGGTTCAAGAGTTATAATAAGTAAATTGTGTAATGGAAATCACCCTCAATACCCCCGCTTTATTATTCCCGGCTATCACCTTATTGTTATTGGCCTATACCAATCGCTTTGTAGCGATCGCTAACCTGATCCGTAAACTGCACGATGAATATACCAGCGGGAAGAAAACCAAGATATTGCTGCAACAGATCCATAACCTGAGAAGACGGCTGAATTATATCCGGGGTATGCAGGTCCTCGGGGTCTTCAGTTTTTTATGCTGCGTGGTTTCGATGTTCGCTATTTACAAAGGATGGATCAAAGCGGCGGAATATATATTTGCCTTAAGCCTGCTGAGCCTGATGGTATCACTGGTTATTTCATTGATCGAGATATTTGTGAGCACCAAGGCCCTGGAACTCGAGATCGGCGATATAGAAGAGCTCGAGCGGTCGGGATTCTTTTCCAGCTTCAGGCCGGGCGGAAATGAGAAAAAAGAATTGTAGATTTACGACGATGAAACTGAGTTTTTCCCGATTAATGATTGTGCTGATCATGGGTGTTACTGTTGCGGCTTGTTCACGGGGCGGCGATCCTGGTGGCACGGGTGGCGGCGGTCCGCATGTGGTTACACCCGATGATACGACTGCACCGCAGATCCTCATTTTCACTCCCACGGATAACCAGGTTTTTTCCAATGGGAACACCATCAGCGTAACCGGCAGAGTGACTGATGATCTTGGATTGTACCGGGGCACAGTCAGGATCGTTAACGATGCAACTGGATTTGCATTGATCAACCAGCCTTACGATATACACGGGATCTTACTGTATAATTTCAATATACCGCATACGGCAGCCGTTAACACTGTATCCAATTATACCATCACGGTCTCCTTCGAAGATCATGGATCGAATGTTATCACCAAATCGGTGAAAGTAAAAGTGAACCCCTGATCAGCCATTGCGCATTAGTTTCAGCACATTTTCCCAATTGCCGCCATTATACACATCTTTTACGCCTTTTGACTTAAGGAGCTGTATAGCGGTACTGCTGCGGTCGCCACTGCTGCAGCAAACAATAATGGGTCTTTTGGATTCTTTCAACCGGTCGGCGCTGGCCTGGATACGGTCTACCGGGATATTAAAGGCGTCGGGCACATGACCGCGGTCATACTCGGTGCCTGTTCTTACATCGATAACAATGGCGCCTTTGCGCAAAGCGGCTTTTATCTTATTGCCGCCAAAAAGATTGAATAAAGAACTCACGCTGATCAGTTTTTAATGATCAATGATTTCCAGAAAACATCCAGGGATTTCATTTCTTTTTCATCCGCCGGATCAACGATGATCATCACGATCATGAACCCTCCCTTTTTTACTTTGACAGGGTAAACGGCATAGATATTCTTTTCGTCATCCATTACCAGGGTGGATTGTTTGCCTTTTACCAGCTTGCCGGAGCGGATGGTCCTGCTAACATCTTTTTTTGTTTCCTTGTATCCTGCATCGATACTTTCCTGTGTTATTTCTTCCAGCATATATTCTCCGATCGTTTCCGGGTTTACATCCTTGTATTTCTGGATCAGGAAACTATTCCCGCTGCCGCTGATGCAGAGGATCTGGTCGATATCGTCAAAATGTTTAACGGTTACCGTAAACCCCGGGGTGTACTGAAAGGAAAGGGTCGAATCTTCAAAGGTCAGGCGTTCTTTTTGTTTTAATTTGATATCCAGGGTCTGCCCGTTCTTTGTCTTCAGAGTGGTGGGCTCATCCAGCGATATAGAGACCGTGTCTCCATTGATCTCGAGGATATAATTCTTTTTGCTTTGCGCAGTACCGGTTATGGCAAAAAGCAAAGCAAGTGAACAAATAAAAGATTTCATGGCTTTCGTTTTAAGCTATTGTGCTGGGGACGCTTTGTATTTTCTTTCACCGATCTGCTGGCGCCACATGGCATAGTACAATCCTTTTTCGTTAAGCAGGTCATCATGGTTACCGGTTTCTACCACATCGCCTTTTTCCAGTACATAGATCCTGTCAGCATGCATGATCGTACTCAGCCGGTGGGCGATGAGTATCGTAACCTGGTTACCCTGCCGTGATATATCGCGGATCGTATCGGTGATCTCTTCCTCTGTCAGCGAGTCGAGGGCAGAAGTGGCTTCATCAAATAACAGGAGCTTGGGTTTGCGGAGCAATGCCCTGGCAATGGACAGGCGTTGTTTTTCACCGCCACTCAGTTTTAACCCGCCTTCACCGATCATTGTTTCCAATCCTTTTTCCGCTCTTGCAAGCATCTGCTGGCAGGAGGCTTTATTCAATACATCGATCAGGTCCTCTTCCGTGGCAGATGGATTGACAAATATAAGGTTCTCCCGGATTGTGCCGGAGAACAACTGTGTATCCTGTGTTACAAACCCGATCTGGTTCCGGAGGTCATCAAAATCAATATTATTCTCGTCAATTCCGTTATACAGTATCTTTCCTTCCTGCGGGCGGTAAAGACCTACGAGTAATTTCATCAACGTGGTCTTTCCTGAACCCGAAGGCCCGACAAATGCAATAGTTTCGCCGGTCTTTACTTTAAAGCTGATATCATTGATCGCTTTGTGTGAAGCGGTGTGGTGTTTGAAAGCAACATGATCAAATTCCAATGTCTGTATCTGCCCGAGATGTTTGGGATTGGCTGCCTGTGGCTCCGGCGCTTTCTTCATCAGGTTATTGAAATTCTCCAGTGAAGCCTGCGCTTCACGATAGGTCAGAATGATATTACCGATCTCTTGCAAAGGACCGAACACGAAGAACGAGAAGATCTGCATGGTCACAATTTCTCCCGCACTCATTTTTCCCTGGTATATAAATAACATCAGCAGGAACAGGATCACCTGGCGGAGCGTGTTCACAAAAGTCCCCTGTATAAAGCTGATACTTCGGATACGTTTTACTTTGGTCAGTT
>JANOHQ010000306.1:0-16285 GCA_031406595.1 Chitinophagaceae bacterium | reverse complement strand
GGGAATTTGCATGCTCTACGTAAACCTTCGTTATTATTCGTTTCGTAGAATTTTTCATCCACTTCAATTCGCAGGATTCTTTCTTTTTTTGTTTCCGCCAGTTTATCCAGCACTTTGGCAAATTGGTACTCCATCAGTGCTTCGGCGCTGTTAATTTCTTCCTGGGAGATCCGGCCACTGGCTCCGGGATATAAATTGACCAGCGACTGCTTATTCCTATAGTGAATGATCGCTACGGGGAAGATAATATTACTGCTTTCTCCTTCCTTTTTCTGTACCGTGAGATTGATGGGTATTGCGCCCAGTGCGACCAGGGAATCTCCGTATGGCATAGTTGTCCCTGGCATTTCGTCCTGGGGGGAAATAAACCGGTAATGAACTCTTCCTGTCTTATCTTTTAAAAGACGTAAAAAATCTTCCGTGCTGTTTGCCAATTTTTTAAACCCCGCCGGGAACTGCCCTTTAAGAAAAACATCGATCTGTACATCGTCATCCAGGTTCTTCAGCAACTCGCTGGTGGTTTTGCTGAGGGTATATCTTTTTTCTTTGGTGAGATCCAGCCGGACATGAAAATCGGATGCCAGGTAGTTGATACCCGCCAGCAGGAGCAGCAGCCATATCCACCAGAAGCGTGAGTTCATTATTTTTTGAAACCCTTTTTTCATGCTATCTCTTTAAAAGATTCCGGCTTGTTATAATAAGGAACAAACCCGTCACCGTCAGGAAATACACCACATCCCTCGTGTCGATCAGCCCGCGGCTGATACTGCGGTAATGAAAATCGATACCGGCCATTTCCACGTAATAATCCATTCCATTGGCAAGCGCCGGCACCCGGCTGATGGCGTTGAAACCATAATACAATAAGGCACACCCGATCAAACTGCAGATAAAGGCCACCACTGGGTTATTAGTAAAGCTGCTACTACAGATGCTGATGGCGGTAAAGACCGCCGCCAGGAAGAATAACCCGATATAAGAACCGATGGTGGCCCCCATATCAAGCCCCGCATTGGAAGACAGGCGCTGAACGGAAAAAATATAAATGATGGTGGGTAACAAGGCAATAAAGACAACGATCAGGCTACCAAAATATTTGCCCAATGTGATCTGCCAGCGGCTAAGCGGGCGGGTGTGCAATATCTCGTAGGTGCCTGTTTTAAACTCTTCAGAAAAACTCCGCATCGTAATGGCAGGGATCAGTAGTAGCAATACCCAGGGCGCCAATTGGAAGAAGCGGTCGAGGGTAGCATAACCAAATTCGAAGATATTATCCTGGAAAACAAAGACCACCAGCCCGTTCACAAGCAGGAATACAATAATGGCAATATAGCCGGTAAGGCTGCTGAAGAATTGACGTAGTTCTTTTTTACAAACGGACCACATGAGTGTGCAAAATAAAGCAAAGCTGTTAGATTACAAGGAATTGGGTAGTGGGGAATAGCTAATGGGAAGTGAGGTTCGGCTAGTGGCCAGTGGGAAATACATTTTTGTTGTTACAAGAATTACAATAAGTGCAAGTGTCTTTGTTAAGGAGAAACATTGATTCAATCCCTTCTCGCTACTTGCCAAACCCCACTAGCTTGCTAAACTGCAAAGCTTTCCCCGCATCCGCAGGTCCGGCTCGCATTGGGATTGCTGAAGTAAAATCCTTTCCCGTTCAGACCATCCGAAAAATCCAGCGTGGTATTCACGAGGTATAAAAAACTCTTCAGGTCCGTTACCACTTTGATCCCGTTGTCTTCGAAGACCTGGTCCATTGGTTTTGCCTCGTTGTCGAAGTCCAGTTTGTAGCTAAGCCCGGAACAACCGCCTCCAACCACACCTACCCTGACAAAATAAGCCGCATCGCCATTCACACCGGCGTCTTTCATCAACTGGCCGATCTTTTCCTTGGCCTTGTCGCTTATGTATATTGCGTTTGCTAATTCGACACTCATTTTTTAAAAATAGCTTTTAGCCATTAGCTTTTAGCTTTTAGCTTAGCGCCTTGTCAGAGCTAACGCCTAAGAGCTTATAGCTAACCGCTTCTCTTAATGCACAACACTTTCCTCAAACTTCAATGCTTCCAGGCCATTCTTCTGGCGGTAGTCATTGATCGCTGCTTTGATAGCATCTTCTGCCAGTACAGAACAGTGGATCTTTACAGGAGGAAGATTCAGCTCTTCCACGATCGTCATGTTATCGATCGTTACTGCTTCATCGATCGACTTTCCTTTCAGCCATTCGGTAGCGAGTGAAGAAGAGGCAATAGCAGAGCCGCAACCAAAGGTTTTGAACTTGGCGTCTTTGATCACACCGGTAGCTTCATCTACTTCGATCTGCAGTCGCATAACGTCGCCGCATTCGGGTGCTCCAACGAGGCCAGTCCCAACATTTGATTTGCTCTTGTCCAGCGTACCCACGTTCTTAGGGTTCTGGTAGTGGTCAAGTACTTTATCACTATATGCCATGATTAAATATTTAAGATTTATAAATTTTTGATTGAAGATTTTACAATATTAAATAACAAAATCTTCAATCTTACATTCTTAATGATGCGCCCATTCGATCGTATCCATATCAATTCCTTCCTTATACATTTCCCACAAGGGACTCATCTCTCTTAGTTTATTCACCGTATTGGTAACCTGTTCCACTGTGTAATCGATCTGGTCTTCCGTGGTAAAACGTCCCAATCCAAAACGCAGCGAGCTATGCGCCAGGTCATCCCCCAGTCCCAATGCTTTCAACACATAAGACGGTTCGAGTGATGCTGAGGTACAGGCCGAGCCGGATGAAAGGGCGATATTCTTGTTAAAGCCCATCAGCAGACCCTCTCCTTCTACATATTTAAACGAGATATTCGTTACATGCGGCAGTTTGTGTTCTTTATCACCATTCAGGTAACTCTCTTCTACTTTCAGCAATTCAGTTTGTAATTTATCTCTCAGCTTTACTACTCTTGCTGTTTCTTCTTCCATTTCATTCATGCAGATCTCACAGGCTTTTCCGAAACCTACGATACCCGGAACATTCAGCGTACCGCTGCGCATCCCTCTTTCGTGACCGCCGCCGTCCATCTGGGCGGTTACTTTCACCCGGGGATTCTTCCGGCGAACATATAAGGCTCCCACACCTTTTGGCCCGTACATTTTATGCGCGGTAAAAGCCATCAGGTCGATGCCGTCTTTGTTTACATCTACGGGTATCTTTCCAACAGCCTGTGTAGCATCGCTGAAAACAAGAATACCTTTCTTTCTTGCGATAGCACTGATTTCTTTCATCGGCATTATGGTCCCGATCTCGTTGTTCGCATACATGATGGCGATCAGTATGGTCGTTGGCCTGATAGCGGCTTCCAATTCAGCCATGTCAATTAAGCCGTTATCTTTTACTTTCAGGTAGGTCACTTCGCCACCTTCTTTTTCAATATGCTTACAGGTATCGAGTACCGCTTTGTGTTCGATATTACAAGTGATGATATGATTCCCTTTGCTGGCATACATTTCAAATATCCCTTTGATCGCCAGGTTATCAGCTTCGGTAGCACCGGAAGTAAAAATGATCTCTTTGGGATCGGCACCGATCAGTTTGGCCACTTTCTCACGGGCTTCATCAACCGCTGCTTCTGCCTGCCAGCCAAAGGGGTGGTTACGACTGGCCGCATTACCGAAATTATTCGTGAAATAAGGTATCATCGCTTCCACCACCCTCGGGTCACAGGGTGTAGTAGCATTATGGTCAAGGTAAATGGGGAAATTCAGCATAAAATCTGTTGTCGTTTCTTGTTAATATGAAACACAAAACTAACCTAAAAGGTTCTATTCTAAAGGGGTTATTTGGGGTGTTTGGCCGATTTTTCGGAAATCGCAAAGCCTTCAAAAACAGGTGTTAGCTTGCAGGCAAAGGCGGCACCTTTAAAAAAAGGTGCCGCCTTTGCCTAACGACAACTATTTTCCCGCCTTTAGCTTATCTGTAAAAAAGTCATACCCTACTGAGCCTCCGTTTACCAGGTCAATGATCTGCAGTGCATTCACTTCACCGGAGGAAAGTTTTTTATTATCCGTACCGGTAATGATCAGTTTGTCTCCTTTCAACTGCCAGTCGTAAAATTCTTTCAGGCCTGTATTGATCGACCACAGTTGTTTGCCTTCCGTAGTGACCCGGGTAAGTTGTACCAATCCTTCATTGCCGATCCGGTCTTTGTGGACGATCAAAAAACCATTTTGCATGTGTACAGGCAGGCCGGTCTCTTTGTTCAGCAAAAAACCTCCCTGCAGGTAAACCCCTTCGCCCGCCGTTGTTTTTTCTTCCCCGACAATCCAATTATGTTCTTTCAGTGTCACTACAGCCGTAAACAATTTATTCCTGGCGCTTTCATTATACGCGGCCCGGTGATCGAATCGTTCACTTTCCTTTTCCAACTCTTCGTTCGTGTATAAGGCATACCAACGGCCATACAGGGTATCCGTGTTTGTTTTCATCCCACTAAAACTGCCCCCGGTCCGTCTTGCATTTTTCTTCCGCCTGTCGGTCTGTTCTTCTATGCGTTGCTGGTTTTTTAGCTCCTTCTCTAAGGCATCGAGGCTATCAAATTGCCGATCCAGCAGTTTCGCCTCTCTATCAAGGGCAGCGGCACTGTCCTTGTATTGCTTTAATGGCAATAGCTTCTCCCGGTACTGCCGGTTGTTTTCCCGCATCCGGTCATAGGCTGCTTTCTGCACTGCTCTCAGGTCTTTGGTGTACTTGTCCAGTTCTTTTATTTTTTTATCAGCGGGGTTACTGACTTTTTCTTCCCCCAGGGCTTCGGCAACAAGAGTGCTGGTATTGAGCTTGTACACCGCCCCGTCGGCTCCCGTGATCCTGATCGTTTTGCTGTCGTTGTCAAACTCGTAATAACGCCGTTCATTGATCAGCTTTCCTTTCAATGAAGGATTTTTTTCTTCCAGCATCGCTGCATCTACCAGTTTAGTGAGTGTATAGGGATCATAGGCCATCAGTTCACCTATAAAAAGCCAGGCTTTATCACCGGCAGCACCCATCAGCTCCACCGGGTAGGCTTTTATAGCGTTGCCTTTTTTGATCTTTTCCGTGCCTGTTTTTGCGGCTGTGGCCAGGTCATTCGCCTGGGCATAATAAGTGCTTACGATCGACCGGGTTGTCGACCCTCCTTTCTGGCTGTAAGACGTTGTCCGGTCATACCTGACCAATGAAAAGATAACTCCTTTCCCATCCTTTTCTCCGGAGGTCAAGGACTCCTTTGGAGAGTCCTCGCGGACAAAGACCAGGAACTGCGATGCTGACTGGGAGGAACTGCCGCCTCCGCCTACAGAAGCCCGTTCATCGTATTTGGAAAGGCAGGAGCGGATCAGATACACAAAGCCCACTGCTACCACTACAATAATGATAACAATGCGGAACCCTATTCGTTTGGTCATGGTTAAACGGTTTTGATATTTACCGATGAGTCTCCGCGAGGTGGGACTTATCGGTGAAGGAACGAATAACTAAATTAATAATGAAACAATTTAAAAACTGAACTTCCGGTGACGGGTAGTGTCCTGGTTTAAAATTATTTTGAACCCTGCCTGCCCTGACAAAGGAAGGGTGGTTCAGTTATTATCATTTGAACGGCCAAATTTCGAAATAGGACACTCCCCGGTGACGCGACGAGCCCGCCAACAATATTATTTTCAATATCCCGCTTCTGCCCGGCGAGACATCGCCGGAAAAACAAGTAATTTCGGTTATGCAAAAAGTTGAACATATCGGTATCGCCGTCAAAAGCCTGGAGGATTCCGTTCCGCTGTTTGAAAAACTGCTGAATACTGCCTGTTATAAAACCGAAGTAGTGGAAACTGAAAAAGTGAATACGGCATTCTTTAAACATGGTGAGACCAAGATCGAACTGGTAGAAAGCATGGATCCCGATGGGGTGATCGCACGTTTTATAGAAAAAAAAGGAGAAGGTCTGCACCATATTGCTTTTGATGTGGCCGATATTGAAGCAGAGATGAAGCGCTTAAAAAATGAAGGATTTGTATTACTGAATTCCACACCCCGGATCGGTGCAGATAATAAACTGGTCTGTTTCCTTCATCCCAAACATACCAATGGCGTGCTGATTGAGCTTTGTATGTCCGTAAGGACTCTCCCAATGAGTCCTTGACCTTCGGAGGAAAGAAAATAAGGGCTTATTCATCCTTTCCTGACCGGTCCTGGTCTTTCTGGATCCTGTTATCAGTAAGTTGCATGTGGTTCTTCTCTGCATAGTTCTCCTGTGCCTTGCGGAAGGCTTCATCAAGATCCTCTTCTTCCTCCCTGATATTGTCAAGGATGCTGTTGGCTTCTGTTACATCTTCCGGGGTAATATTACTCTTCCCTTTTTTACGGATCCGCATCACATCGGCATAATCATTTTCAAATACCTTTTTATAAAAAGCAAAAGAGCGTACCGCTGCGTCCCTGAATGCAGAATCGCCTTTATAAGCCGGCATTCCTAAAATTTCGGTGATCATGGTCCCGGTTTCATGGGCATAGTGCCGGAGATAAGCTTCAGCGGAATCCAGTTTTGACTCTTCTACATTCCGGAATTCCAGTACATTCTTCATCAGGTTGGTATGGCGCTCCACGATATAATCATTGTATTCTACGGCTGAATGATAGCTGACACCGTTCTTACCTTTTACGGGTTGTTTACAGGCAAAAATCGAACAGCCCAATAACAGTATCACAAACAGTTTATGCATCAGGGCGGGTTTAAGTAACGAAAATAAAAGCTTTTGTGGAACTAAGCCTGCTCCCCGGCGATGGAGTCAGAATTGACGATACCCAGTTTCTCCACCGCTACTTGTGCAGCTATTTGTGATGCATCCTTTTTATTGAATGCTTTTCCCTCGGCGATATTACGGCCATCCACTACGGCTGCCACGGTGAAGAGCCGGCGACCGTTCTCCAGTTTCTCATTCAGGGTCTCGAATTCCAGTACCCGGCCATTTTTATTGGCCCAGCCATAGAGTTTATTCTTATGATTGATCTCGAGGTTCTCGAGGTCGTCCATGAACATATGCGGCTGGATGATCGTTTCGAGCACCCATTTCGCAGCTTTCTTATAGCCATGATCCAGGTAGATCGCACCCACCAGGGCTTCGAGGGTATTCCCAAAGATCTGGCTGATTTTCAGCGAACCGTCCATCTTGTTGTAAAGAGTGATTTTTTTAAGCCCCATCCGCACAGCAATATCATTCAGTTGCTGCCGGTTCACCATTTTACTCCGCATCTCGGTCAGGAAGCCCTCTTCTTTATAAGGATAACGTTTGAAAAGATAATCGGCGATTAATGCGCTCAGCACGGCATCACCCAGGTATTCCAGCCGTTCATTGTTCTCATCGGAACCTTCGCGGACGGATCGGTGGGTAAGGGCGGTTTTGTACAAAGAAATATTACCCGGTTTAAAACCAAGGATATTCTTTAGCTCTTTTTTAAAACCCTTGTGTTTGTCTGAAAAGAAATTAAAAAAATCCACAGCGGTTAAGCTACGAAAAAAGTTTTAAAACTTCTTAACGATCACACAGGCATTATGCCCGCCAAACCCGAAAGTATTGCTGAGAGCGGCACGGACAGGCCGTTTTTGTGCTTTGTTGAATGTAAAATTCAGTTTGGAATCCAGTTCGGGATCGTCGGTAAAGTGATTGATCGTGGGCGGTATGATATCATGCATCACCGCTTTGATAGCGGCGATCGCTTCGATCACACCTGCTGCACCCAGGCAGTGACCCGTCATGGATTTGGTGGCGCTGATATTTAATTTATAGGCATGTTCACCAAATACCGCGGTGATGGCTTTTACTTCCGCCCCATCACCGATGGGTGTGGAAGTTCCATGCGTATTGATGTAGTCAATTTCTTCAGGTTTCATATTCGCATCGTCCAGCGCCGCCAGCATTACATTCTTGGCGCCCAGTCCTTCCGGGTGGGGGGCTGTAATATGATGGGCATCGGCTGTGGCTCCACAGCCCCCAATTTCACAATAGATGCGGGCACCTCTTGCTTTGGCATGCTCAAGTTCTTCCAGTACAACTATACCGCAGGCTTCACCCATTACGAAACCATCCCGGTCTTTGTCATAAGGACGGCTGGCTGTTTTGGGGTCATCGTTTCTTTCGCTCATCGCTTTCATTGCATTGAAACCACCTACACCTGCTTCGCTGATCACGGCCTCACTGCCACCGGATAATATAATATCTGATTTGCCAAGACGTATCAGGTTAAATGCATCCATGATGGCATTCGTGCTGCTTGCGCAGGCGCTCACCACGGCAAAGTTTGGTCCCCGAAGGTTATGCCGCATACTGATCTGGCCCGCGGCAATATCCAATATCATTTTAGGAATGAAAAAAGGATTGAATCGTGGAGTGCCGTCACCTTTTGCAAACTCAACCACTTCATGCTGAAAAGTAATAAGACCTCCGATACCGCTACCGAATACCACACCTATCCTGTCGGGGTTGATATTCTCTTTATTCAAGCCGGCATCTGTCATCGCCTGGTCACTCACCACGAGGGCCAATTGTGTAAACCGATCGATCTTCCGGGCTTCTTTTCTATCGAGGAACTGTGTGGGCTCAAACCCTTTTATTTCGCAGGCGAATTTCGTACGAAACTTCGATGCATCAAAGAGGGTGATCATATCGGCGCCTGATACGCCATTGATCAGTGCTTCCCAATAGTCAGTCACGTTATTACCCAGCGGGGTAAGTGCACCCATACCTGTAACGACAACCCTTTTTAGTTCCATATTGCGTTATAAAGTTATAAAACCACGGCATACGAGCCGCAGCAGTATTCTACAAAGTAAAAAACCGCCTTCGCTGTCGTACAGTCAGAAGGCGGAGTTATTTTACAGGCATTCCCCCATTAAGCGGAATACATTACTTAGCGTGTTCCTCCAGGTAAGCTACTGCCTGGCCAACAGTAGTGATGGTCTCAGCCTGCTCATCCGGGATAGAGATATTGAATTCTTTTTCGAATTCCATGATCAATTCTACCGTATCCAATGAATCGGCACCCAGGTCGTTGGTAAAAGAAGCTTCATTGGTTACTTCTGCTTCGTCAACACCCAGTTTGTCAACGATGATCTTTTTAACTCTTGATGCAATGTCTGACATGTTCTTTAAGTTTTGTTTATTGGGAGCAAAAATATACTTTTTGAATTAATCAGCACCTAAAAGCCTTTTTTTTCCGGTTTTATTTCAACGGGCTGAAAATTAGGCGATAGGGAGCAGAAAATAATCTCAGCTCCATGAAATTAAGACATTAAAGCGTTGGCAGTATAGTAAGTTCTTTGTATTTTGTCCAAAGGACTCTCCAAAGGAGTCACTATGACCCCCCGGAGATGTTCCCCCTGATTAATCAACCTGCTTATGGCGTTAAAAATTCTAGATCATGGCAGTCCTGAGTACCGGCAAATGGTAAAGCTGCGGGATGATATCCTCCGCAAACCGCTGGGGCTGGGCTTTACTCCCGAAGAACTGGAAAAGGAGAAAGAGAATATGCTGATTGCGGCCTTTGAAGACGAGGATATGCTCGGGTGCTGTATGCTCGTGGAAGAAAATGGCTCCACGGTCCGTCTCCGCCAGATGGCGGTATTAAATGATCTCCAGGGCAAGGGTATCGGCAGGGCACTGATGGGGTTTGCAGAAAACCTCGCCCGGGACCGAGGCTACCGGACCCTCTCCATGCATGCCCGGAAGAATACCATCGGTTTCTATGAAAAGATGGGGTATAAAGTAGCCAGCGAAGAATTCACGGAGATCACGATCCCGCATTATATTATGGAGAAAAGACTTTGAAGAAGATAAAAACTAATAGTTAAAAGATAATAGTTTATAGACATTTTGACAAATGGTCTCCTTGAATCAAACACTATTATCTGTTATCTTTTCACTTTTATCTCACCCTTTGGCGACCTTCGATTTAATCAGGCCCCTCAACTCATGCACTTCATCAATGTCTTTGCACCCGCTTTTGGGTACCAGGAAAAAAGACCGGCTATCAAAATATAAATGAAAGAAATGGGGTGTTTCTAAATAATTCTTCAGGGCTGTCCATGGCCATGATTTGGATCCTTTTTCATGACTGAGCGTGAACCCATCGTCTTCAAAACGCATGCTGAATTCATGTTTGAACGTAACAGCCCGGCGGTACACCATCATCGGCAGGATGAACCAGAAGCTGACCATCAGTACGATCCAGAGAAAAGAACCCATTAAAAAAGCAATGGGCTGAACTTTTTTGGCGAAGAATAAAACAATGGAGGCGATCGCAAATACATTCACCATTATGATCATGATCCTGATCTCCCTGCGGGAAATAAAATGATAGCGGAGCGCCTGCATCACCTGCGCCTTCTGGTATCCGAAGTAAATGGTCATAGTCCTATGAGAGTTTATGGTTTATAGTTTTTGGTTTATGGTTGTTTTAGATCAAATATTGTTTAAAGAGCCACGGAGACTCTGAGTTAGCACGATAACCATAAACAATAAACCAAAGACGATAAACGTTTTTTTAGTCGTTACCGATCTTAGCGATCGTCCACTGGCCATTCTCCTTTTTCATACCCAGGTATAAAAGCAGCGAACCAGCCAGATAATCTTTTTCTTCAGGAGCCCCGATCTCTACCCATGCCTTATCCCCTTTTATGTTGATGATCCATTTGCGGGATTTAATGATCCCACTTAACAAATAAGAAGGATCTTCCTGGCTATTGGTGTACCAGTCGTAATCAAAATAATAGGGCACATCCTCTTTTACATCCACTTTGAATGCGGAGTCGATCTTGTTAAACATTGTATGCTGATTCTCCAGGAACGCATCGCCCAGTTGGGGCACTGAGTCCCGGATAAAATCCTGGTAGCGTTTTACTTCCTCCGGGTTGAGTTGGTACGGCGCTCCATTATTTTTTTTCAAACTGCTGTACAGGTCGTATTCCATCAGCTTCCTGTAATTGGAATTATACCAGTTATAAAAATCAACGACCACGGCCCGGATAGCAGCAGAGTCATTCGCCGGATCCTGCGTCACGGTTGTTAAAGTATCGGTTATTACTTTTTTTTCTTTATCCTGTTTGTTGTTATTACAGGCAACAATAGCGACGATAGCAAAAAGAAAAACGGCAGCTTGTTTCATGCAGGTTGGTTTATGGGGTTTTTAATTCTTTCTCCGTTATGTTCCATTCCCCCAGCTTCTCACCTTTCAGACCCAGGTAAGTGACAGTAAGTTTACGGCTACCCCTCGCACCGCTGAAGGTGAATCGTCCGTAATTCTGTTTCTCATCGATGCCCAGTATCCTGTAAGGATTGTCTTTCTCAGGTCCCCCGAATTTATGCGTACCGGATGTCAGCGGGGAAACAGTAATATCATATAAAGGATAGGTGCCGGGGCGATCCACTTTGATGATCTCGCTATGATGCCTGTCGCCGGTCAGGAACACCACACCATTGATCTTATATTCCTGCAGGAAATTTATCAGTTCATCATATTCGGCCGGGAAATTCCACCAGGTATCATAGGGAGAAACAGGGTTGAGCACCTGGCTGCCCACAGCGATGATCTTAAATGTAGCTGAACTGTAGAGTAAAGAATTTTTCAGCCATTCCATTTGCTGAGCACCCAGCATTCTTTTTTCCGGGTTGGGCTTGTTGTCTACGGAATCCCTGAGCTTATCAGCACTGCGCCACCAGCGGTCGTCGGTCATAAAGATATCCGCATCGCCCCAGGTGGTCATCGTATATACACCCTGGCCATTTTCCCCGGAAGAAGGGTTACAGAAGTATTTATTAAATACGGTACGGCTGGCATCTTTCAGGATATAATTCTTCCCGATATCATTGGGGCCATAATCGTGATCGTCCCATATTGCCAGTTGAGGCATGGCTTTTAAAAAGTTCTGTGTGATCGGTACTGCCCTGTCCTGGCTGGCCCTGTACCAGAGACCCCATTCACTGTAGTAATCCACTTCCCGTGTGTACCATGCATCGCCAAGCCAGAGCATGAATGCTGCTTTTTCTTTGGCCATGGTCACAAATATGGAAGAATCCTTTCCATAACCGGGACCGGGCCTGTCATACAGCGGTTGATTGAAATAAGAACAGGATCCTGTTAGAAAACTGAACTCAGGTACAGACTTTCTCCATTGCCAGAGATCTTTGGTAGTGAATTCTCCTCCCTTAGTTGTTAATTTTCCATTGATCCCGATCTTATATTCATAGGTGGAATTCATTTCCAGTCCGCCCACAGTAAAATAAAGCGGGTTGAATTCATTTCCCAGCTCTCCTTTATACTGGATCGTTTTGGCCGAACGGGTATCACCTTTTTTATAATACTGCAGTGAAACGGCTTTCACTTCAGCCGATACTTCCACCCATACTTTTGCATCACGAATTTCTACAGGTCCCAGCATGGGGCCTGAAACGATACGGGCTTGTGCGGAGCCTTCCGGCATACCCAGGAAAGAGGTTGCGACAAACACAAGGATAAAAGAAGTAAGGAGATTTTTCATTGCCGTGGTTTTGGCTGCACAAGTTAAGGCAGAAACCAAATAAAAAAGAAAAGCCGCTTCGCTTTACACGAAACGGCTTTTAGTATCTTTTACTTTAGAATATTATGGCTGAAGATTGAATAGCTGGCATACCTGTTCGTAAGGCATTGCTTTTAACTGATCAGCTGTATAATTTGTACCGCCAAGACCGGCAGTTCGGCCGCCCAAAATACTGCCCGGTATAAGAACCCAACGGTATTGATTGGAAGTAGGCGCCCCACCAACGGTAGTCGTACCGTTATTAACCTGGTAAAGATAAATTATTTTTCCCGTGTTGAAAATAGCCCGGTGATTCTCAAATGATACTGCATTGGTAAAATGATATAAGAACGGCATTTGGTATGCATTGTTCGGTTCTGACGCAACTTTTACATAGGTCAGTATTACACCATTATCGATGATAGCCTGTGTCAGGGCAACTATCGGTTGTATTCTGCGCCCGTAGGTTAAACTGAATATCGTTGTATCCGCCCAACCTGTTGCATAAGTAGCCCATGCTGAATAGATCACAGTGGTAGAGCCAGCAGGACCGGTTGGACCAGTAGGGCCAGCAGGACCGGTTGGACCAATAGGACCAGTAGGGCCAGCGGGGCCACCCAAACCTGTAGGACCTTGAGGACCAGTAGCACCAGCAGGACCTTCAGGACCTTCCTTGGTACAGTTTACAGCAATAAAGGCAACGGCTAATAGTAGAAGGGAAAGAAGTCTGAACTTTCTCATAAAAGTTTGATTTGGCTGTTAATTAGTTTCGGTTCCCGCAATCAGCGGGACTGGGTTTAAAAATAAAGGGATTTTCCCTTTCCACCAAGATAATTTAAAGGAAAGCCGAAAAAATACAAAACCCTCTCCGGGCAGGTAAAATAACGCTAACCGGTTTTAAGCGAAAAGCTATATTTGCTGCCAACATAAATTATTGATAAGCTTATGAGAAAGTTATTATTGGTTGGTGTTCTAGGCCTTTCCAGCATTGTTTGCGACGCGCAATTCAAGAGAGGCGACAGGATGGTTGGTGCTTCAGTCGGCAATATTTTTTTTAATGCCGCCAATGCGACCCAAACCGTGGAATCGGTTGGATCGCTGGATTATACCACCCGGCAATTTGGATTGAGTATTAACCCGTCGATTGGCTGGTTCATATCGGAAAAAACAGTTGTGGGAGCCTCGTTAAATATCAATCCCACTTCAAGCAAGACGACTTACGAGAGCGGCGGCTCTTCTTTCCAGGAAGACCAGGACAACAGCTTCGCTATTGGTTTTGGCGGGTTTGCCCGGAACTATTTTGCCGGATCGGGTTCGTTCATGCCTTTTGCTCAACTCGGTTTAAATGCAGGGATTAATACACGGAAAACGGAGGGCTATTTCTATGGAGGAAGCGGGCCAACCGGTTATAAGGAGGTCTATGATGGCAAATCAACCGGTGGCTTCTTTTTCAATTCCACACTGAACCTCGGGATGACGAAACTGATCGGTGAGACAACAGGTCTCGATATTTTTGCGGGGTATAATTTTTCTCATAATAAGAACACTTTCAATTATGTCCGCCTGCGCGATGAAGGCAATAACGGATCGATTGAAAGCCGGGCAGAAAGTAAGACAACCACAAGTTTCAGCAACCATGGCTTTGTCCTGGGTGTGGGATTGCAGGTCTTTCTTCGTGGCAAGAAATGAAATAAATAGCAACGCATTAAAAAAGCCCCGTCTCTTTACAGAACGGGGCTTTTTTCTTTAACAGCGTCGTTTATTTATTCATCAGTTGCTTGGCCTCGATGCTGAGTGTAGCGTGAGGAACAGCTCTCAATCTTGCTTTGTCGATCAGTTTACCGGTAACCCGGCAGATGCCATAGGTTTTATTCTCGATCCTCATCATGGCTTTTTCCAGGTGATCGATAAAAGTGATCTGGCGGCTGGCCATCTGGCTCAGCTGTTCTCTTTCCATACTTACACTTCCATCTTCCATGGTCATGTAACGGGCCTCGTCCATATCACCGCCTTCATCTTTACGGGTGATCAAACCCTGGAGATAGGCCAGTTCTTTTTTGGCAGCATCCAGTTTTTTCTGGATGATCTCCCTGAACTCGGTGAGGTCGTTATCGGAATAACGCTGCGTCGGACCCATTGGAAGTGCCATGGCCTGGTCCAGAACAGACTTGGTGAATTCGGGTTCGTATTTCACCGAGCTTTTGATTGTTGTTTTAGGCATCACAAATTTGGAAGCCTTGGGCGGTTCTTTTTTAATAACCGGTTTTACTTTCTGTTTGATCGATACTAATGACTTGGGGTCGATCGTCCCCGGTTTTTTTGCCACAAGTTTTGGAGCCACTGGCTCCGGTTTTACGGCTACTTTAGGAGCAGGCTTAGCCACTGGCTTAGCTACTGCTTTGGGTGCTGGTTTCTTTGCCACAGTTTTCAAGGGGGCCTTTTTAGGAGCCACTTTTTTAGGTGCAGATTTCTGCACAGTTTTCTTTGCTGCTGGTTTCCCGCCTGCCGGACGGGCAGGTTTTGCAACAGCCTTTTTAGGAGCGGGTTTGGCGGCCTTTTTTGGGGCCTGTTTTTTCTTAATTGCCATGATTTACCCTTTTTTTAAAACAATCACATTTAGTAAGACATCGTTTATCTCAATCTCGGTGCCATCCTGGAGACCAGGGTTGAATTCCAGCTTATCCGCAAGAATTTCGGCGCAAATATAGTCTTTAAACTGAGCCAAAGAATCTTTTAATCCCTGCCTGTCCGGCAGGCAGGCGTTCGTCACAGATACCACTACTTCCACCCTGTCTGTCAGCTCAAACCCGCTTTCCTTCCGGATCTTTTGTATACGGTTCACAAATTCCCGGGCATTGCCTTCGGCTTCCAGTTCAGGGGTTACGGTAATGTCCAGGGCCACTGTCAGCATCCCTTTATTTGCCACTGTCCAGCCCGGAATATCCTCGCTGCTGATATCCACTTCCGCAATCTGTAATATTACAGGTTCGCCATCAATTGACAAACTATATTGACCTTCTTTTTCCAACCGTGCAATGTCCTGTTGGGTGAACTCAGCCAATGCCGCCGACACCGCTTTCATTTTGGGGCCGAGTTTTTTACCCAGGGCCACAAAATTGGGTTTGATCTTTTTGCTGATAAACGTATTGTCGGGATCGAGGTATTCGATCTCTTTTACATTCACTTCCGCCTTTACCAGGTCCTCTATCTTTTGCAGTTGCTCCTTCATGGATGCATTTGAAACGGGTACCATTACTTTCTGTAAAGGCTGCCGCACTTTGATATTCACTTTCTTTCTCAACGACAAAACCAGTGATGATGCATCCTGCGCCAGCTGCATTCTTTCTTCCAGTGATCCGTCGATGGCCGCTTCATTCGCGACGGGGTAATCCGTATGATGAACCGACTCCGTATTAAATCTATTTGTCACCGCGTTGAGGTTCCGGAAAATGGTATCGCTGAAGAAGGGTGAGATCGGCGCTATCAGTTTGGTGATGGTTTCAAGGCATTCGTATAATGTCTGGTACGCACATATCTTGTCCTGCTCGTATTCTCCCTTCCAGAAACGCCGCCTGCATAACCTAACATACCAATTGCTTAAATGTTCGTCCACGAAATCCTCGATCACACGACCGGCCTGCGTCGGCTCGTAATCGTCCATATACGCATTGGCCTTCTTTACTACGGTATTGAGGGAAGAAAGTATCCAGCGATCGATTTCCGGGC
>JANOHQ010000004.1:0-9093 GCA_031406595.1 Chitinophagaceae bacterium | reverse complement strand
TATCGCTTATTTAGCCCGGCCGGACAACTGGTCCTTACCGGAACTATGAATATGAGCAGCAATGGTGGGGAACTGTTGCCATTACCGTCGCAAACAGCTGCCGGGATCTATATACTGGAAGTAAGTGATGATAGGATCCGTTTCAGGCAAAGACTGCTGGTGGAGAAATGATGCGATGCGAGTAATGTCAAAGCTGAGTAGTGTGCTAGTTTGAATTTGCCGGCAATGATGCCGAAGTTGTCATCCTGAGCACAGCGAAGGATAGGATGGAGATTTGAAGCTTCTATTCCGACGAAGGAAGAATCTAAGGCAGATTCCTCCTTCGTCGGAATTAATTTCTTCGTAGCATCATCTATTCCTCACTTTGTTCGGAATGACAATGAACAATTAAAGTTCAAACCTGATAGCTATCGGGTGACTCACTACCCAAAGCTGAGAGAATTTCTCGCTGATCCTGAAGCATTGGGACGTTGGGTTCGCAGAAGATTTGAAAAGCTATTCTCCGCGTTCTCCGTGACTCAGCGTGAGACCTCAGGTATCTCATCGTATATGCGCATTAATTTCTACATTAGTGTATTGTTTGCAAACAATAGTTTGCCAAACCAACACTAATGAACGAAGAGAAGCCTAATCAACCGGGAGAAGCCGGTATCAACAGGGTCGGTAGCAGTATTATCGGTTCCTATGCCGCGAGGTCAGCCACACCGTCTTTTGACCTGTTGCAGCCCTGGAAGATCATTTCGCAGAACAATGTGTACATCATTTACCTGTCGGTCCTGTTATTTGCCTTTTATGCTTTCGCCCGCTATGGTTTCAACGGGATCGCTTTATCCACGTCGCTGATCGTCAGTGTACCGATCGGTTTTGCCATTGCTTTTTTTGAAACCCAATCACAGGAGTTCCGCCGCAGGCATCGCCGGACCAAATTCTGGTTCTACCTGGTCTATCGTACGTTCCGGGTGGTTTGCTGGTTCATGGTCCTTTTCTTCTTTATCATGGTCATTGTAAACTGGCTCCGGATCAATACCTATGAAACGATCTTTCCCCAAAGCCTGCATGATTTTTTCGCAACGAGGAAGGTCTTTGAATTCCTGGGCATTGCATTGATCATTTCTCTTTTATCGAATTTTTTGGATGAGCTTCACCGTAAACTGGGAAGAGATGCGATCTACAACCTGGTACTTGGAAAATATCACCAGGTAAAACAGGAGCAACGGCTTTTTCTTTTTATCGATCTCAATAATTCTACTGATATCGCCGAAGAAATGGGGGAGATGGAGTTCAGTCATTTTCTCCAGGATTTCTTTTATGATATCAGCGAACCGATTGCCCGTTATTTCGGACGGGTCTATCAATATGTGGGAGATGAAGTAGTGGTAACCTGGCCGGTAAAGAAGGGATTCCGGTATGCTGTATGCGTCCGTTGTTTTTTCGCGATACAGAAGCAGATCCGGCGCTATGAAAAACAATACCAGAAAAGATATGGAAAGGTACCTGAATTCAAAGCGGCATTGCATGGCGGGAATATCGTGGTCTCGGAAGTGGGGAAATACAAATCGGAGATCGCTTACCACGGGGATGTGCTGAATACAACGGCGAGGATGCTGAGTAAATGCCACGAATTCAGTGCCGAGTTCATTGTCTCCGATTATGTACTGGAAAAGGTAGAAATGCCCAAATACCTGCAGGCAGAACCACTCGGTCCTTACCAGCTAAAAGGGAAACAACAGGAAATAGAATTACATGCCGTTTACCTTGCGATAACGAAGGGAGCTGATGAAAAAAGACGCAGGAGATTATTCAGGAGAAGAACCCAGCAGGTGGAGTAACAGATGGTGGTACGGATCCTAATCTGAAATAACGCAGGTTTGATTAACCTCTGAATTTGTAATTAGCCTGGGGATTACCAGGGCAACCCTGCTTGCGTGATGAAAAGCAGGATGTTACGATCAGTGCGACTGCGAAAAGCATAATAGCAGCAAGAAAATTCTTTTTCATTTTTAGTGGATATTTGTCAGTTAAACGATAAAACGACCGGATTATTTTACAGTCGTAAAGATAAGAATACTGCGGTATTTTGCGGCTACAATTTTTCCGCGTTATTCTTATCAAGAGGATAAAGGTAATGAGCTGATTTTCTTTATCCAATAGGTGTTATCCGGTATTCTTTGTATGATTTTGATAAGTGTCAAACTAGTACCTTTACGGCCCATATCAACAAGAAACTAAGAGAAATTACTAACCCGATGTTGCAACTGAAGAAACCCCTTGCCTTTATTGATCTTGAAACCACAGGTATCAATTTAGGAACTGACCGGATCGTGGAGATCGCTATTGTAAAGATCCTTACTGACGGAACCCGGAGTGTAAAAAGAAAGCTCGTTAACCCCGGTATACCGATCCCCAAACCATCCAGCGACGTGCATGGTATCACGGATGAGATGGTAAAAGATGCACCTCTTTTCAAACAAGTGGCGCAGGAACTCAAACAAATGCTGGATGGCTGTGATTTGGCCGGGTACAATTCCAACCGTTTTGATATACCCTTATTGATGGAGGAATTCCTGAGGGCGGAAGTGGACTTTGATATGAAGAACCGTAAGCTGCTGGATATACAGAATATCTTTCATAAGATGGAACCAAGAACATTATCGGCGGCATATAAATTCTATTGCACCAAGACCCTCGAAGGGGCACATGGTGCCGAAGTGGATGCCTCCGCTACCCATGAGATCCTGGAAGCGCAAATTGAAAAATACCCGGAACTGGGAAACAATATCGATTCGATTTTAAAAGTGATCGGCGAAGACCAGATCGTAGATTTTGCCCGTCGCTTTGTCATGGATAACGGGACCGAGGTTTTCAATTTTGGAAAATTCAAAGGCCGGCCTGTGGCGGATGTATTACGAACGGAGCCACAGTATTATGACTGGATGATGAAAGGCGATTTCCCCCAGCACACCAAGCAAAAACTCACCGAGATCTACACCCGGACGATGTTGAAGAAAAATTGATGCTTCGACTCTTCGACTCTTCGGCAAGCTCAGAGGTCAGCGCTCAGCAGCGTTATTTACCTGTGAACAATTTTTAACATGCCATCTTTATTGAATGTTGTAAATTCGATACTTGCCGTCATTTAACCAAGTGGAGAAATTAGTTGTCATACCAACCTATAATGAGAAGGAGAATATTTCCAGTATCCTTCACGCCATATTTAATATGAATGATGGCTTTCATGTGCTGGTGATCGATGATGGCTCACCAGACGGCACTGCACAGATCGTGAAAGAACTACAGGGAAAATTCAGCTCACAATTATTCCTCGAAGAACGAAAAGGGAAGCTCGGGTTGGGCACTGCTTATATCCATGGATTTAAATGGGCGATCACCCGGAATTATCAATTCATCTTTGAGATGGATGCCGACTTTTCCCACAATCCCAATGATCTGCCAAGACTCTACAACGCCTGTAAGAATGAAGGTGCCGATCTGGCCGTAGGTTCCCGTTATGTAAAAGGAGGCGGGGTTGTCAACTGGCCCGGTAACCGGATCGCTCTTTCCAAGGGCGCATCGCTGTACACAAGAATGATCACCTGGATGCCGGTAAAGGACCCAACCGCCGGTTTTATGTGTTATAAAAAGGAAGTGCTGGAAACCATCAACCTCGATGAGATCCGTTTTGTCGGGTATGCGTTCCAGATCGAAATGAAATTCGCCGCCTGGAAACTGGGATTCAAACTCAAAGAAGTCCCGATCATTTTCCAGGACCGCACGCATGGTATCTCCAAAATGAACAAGGGCATTGTTAAAGAAGGGGTCCTGGGAGTGCTCAAACTCCGCTGGTACAGCCTTTTCAAAAATTACAGGAAACGGGTGAAAAAAGCTGAATCTATTGATTCACCTGTGAAGCCAATGCCGCAGAATGAGGTGCTGGCGAAAACCAAATAGTACCACTTTATTTTTTTTGAACCACCCTTCGATCCCTCAGGGCAGGCTGCGGCACAATAGAAACATAGGTATCACATAGATTTCTATGTGTCCGGCTATGTGCCTTATGTTCCTATGTATGTGGTTCAAAGAGTTTGCAATAACAAACTATATATTTCCTTAGTTTGCAGGCCAATGAAAAAGGCCTTCCTCCAACTACATGCTGCTGTTTTCCTTGCGGGATTTACAGGTATACTTGGCAGATTGATCACTTTGAATGAAGGAATGATCGTCTGGTATCGTTTATTTCTGACCGCCGCCACAATGTGGGTATTGTTCGGTTTGATGAAGAAGATAAAACGGATCCCGGTTGTCGATATACTCAAAATAGGAGGAGTAGGGGTTATTGCTGCTATGCATTGGATCACTTTTTATGGCTCCATCAAGTATGCGAATGTTTCGGTGGCACTTGTTTGTTTTTCGGCCATAGGTTTCTTTACGGCCTTGTTTGAACCCCTGATCTTAAAAAAAAGAATGAATTGGACGGAATTATTACTGGGACTGATCACCCTGGCCGGTATTTATATCATCTTTCATTTTGATACCCAGTACAAGACAGGGATCATCATCGGTATCATTTCTGCCGTACTCGCGTCGCTATTCCCGATCTATAACCGCGAGTTCTTAAAAAGAATAAATGTAGAGACCATGCTGACCTGGCAACAAACAGGCGGGCTTTTGGTATTGTCTGTTCTGCTTCCTTTTTATTTGCAGCGTTTCCCCACAGATAGCTTTATTCCCAGCCTTTCCAACCTCGGCTGGCTGCTGGTGCTTTCCTGGTTCTGTTCGGTGATCGCTTTCCAGCTTTCGGCCAATGCCTTAAAAAGATTATCGGCATTCACTGTTAACCTGACCTATAACCTGGAACCGGTTTACGGGATCATCCTTGCATTCGTGGTATACCAGGAGAATGAGTTCCTCAGCAAATGGTTCTTCGTAGGATTTGGTATCATTGCCATTGCGCTGATCATACATATTATTATACTAAGAAACGAGGAGAAAAAGTTGACACATGCAGCCGACTGATTACCACGAAAAGATCATACAATATTATAAGGATACCGAGAATGCCTATAAGGATTCCTGGGATCTCAATAATAGCCTGGCAATCCATTATGGCTATTGGGATGATAAGGTGAAGACCTTCCCCCAATCCCTGCTACGGATGAATGAAGTGATGATGGAAGCAGCAGCGATATGTTCAACAGACAAAGTGCTGGATGCCGGCTGTGGTGTGGGGGGCAGTGCTATTTTCATGGCCACGGCATTGGGTTGTAAGGTCATTGGTATTACGCTAAGTGAACGGCAGGTGGACCAGGCAAAAACCAATGCAAAGCAGAAAACTGTGGAAGCGCTGGTTGATTTTGCAACCATGAATTTCTGTGCCACTGATTTTCCCGACGCAAGTTTTGATGTGGTATGGGGCTGTGAGAGTATTTGCTATGCCGGCAGCAAAGAACAATTTATCAAAGAAGCGTTTCGTCTTCTTAAGCCGGGCGGGCGACTGGTGGTGGCTGATGGGTTCGTTACTAAGTTTGAGAATAACGATGACCCGATCATCCGTCAATGGCTGGATGGCTGGCAGGTGAATTACCTGGAAACACCGGAACGGTTTGGCTCGTTCATGACCAACACAGGTTTTAGAGATATCCATTACCGCGATATTTCCAAAGAAGCGTCACATTCATCGCGGCGCTTATATAAGTTTTATTTTCTCGCCAGTCTTTACCTCGCCTGGAAGAAGATCAATTTCTCCAAACCTGCTACAGAGATGCAAAAAAAGAATATCCGTGCCTGTAAATTCCAGTATAAAGGAATGAAAAAAGGGCTCTGGCAGTATGGACTCATCACAGGAAAGAAATAGATAAAAGTGCCGCTAATCAGAGTTGTCGCACTGTTTTAGTAATCTTGATTTTCAAGGACTATTATCTTTTAGTTTTTCACTTTTATCTCCCAACTGCTTTTCTCCCTATCTTAGTCACTCAAAAATGCTGTCATGAGAAAACTCTTTGCCCTTTGCATATTGCTTATTGCCTATTCTGCAATCTTTGCCCAGAAGAAACCACTGGACCACTCGGTCTACGACGGCTGGCAGCATATCGGTGAGCGGATGATCAGCGATGACGGCAAATGGGTGGTCTATACCATCGATCCGCAGGAAGGTGATAACGAACTGGTGATCCAATCGGCTGATGCAAAATACAAAAAGACCGTACCAAGAGGTTTTAATGCCGCGATCACGGAAGACAGCCGCTTCGTAGTCTTTCGCATCAAAGCATTATACAAAGAGAGCCGCGATGCCCGTATCAAAAAGAAAAGACCGGATGATATGCCCAAAGATTCTTTTGCTGTGGTGGAACTGGGAAAGGACAGTGTATGGAAAACAGCCCGGGTAAAAACTTATAAAGTACCAGAGAAAGAAGCAGGCTGGGTAGCCTACCACCTGGAGAAAGCGGTGGAGAAAAAGGAAACACCAAAGAAACCGGAAACAGATAGAAAAGTCACGGATAGCCTCACCCGTATCATTGATTCATTACATGCAGTGATCGCTTCTATGCCTGTGAAGAAGAAAAAGAACAAAGATGATGAATCCGAAGAGACTGACGACTCCCGACTCACAACTCCCGACTTCCCCCAGGATGCCGATGGCGACGAAACCCCCGCTGCGCCCGTAGATCCCGGCACGGATCTCGTTGTCCGCAACCTCTCCAACGGAAGCGAAAAAATATTTCCCAATGTTCTTGAATACTATTTCAGTAAAAAAGGCCAGAAGCTCCTGATGGAACAGGCAAAGAACCCAAAGGATTCATTGAGCAGGCCAACTGTGGTATTCTATGACCTGAAAGAGTCGAAATCAATTGTGCTAAGTAAAAGTGGGAATGATTTCAAGAATTTCACCATGACCGATGACGGCTCACAAGTGGCCTGGGTGGCGGAACGGGATGCCAAACAAAAGGATCTGCAGAAATTTTATAAGGTCTGGCATTATAAGCAGGGAATGGACAGTGCGGTCTTGCTGGCGGATAAGAACTCAGTAGATATGAAGCTGGGTATGACCATCAGTGAATACGGGAATCTCAACTTCAGCAAAACCGGCAAACGTCTTTTCTTTGGTGTAGCACCCATACAACCGCCAAAAGATACCAGTATCATCGAAATCGATATGGCGAAGGTGGATATCTGGCATTACAACGACGACTACCTGCAGACCGTTCAAACCCTACCTAACAGGCTCAGACAGGCGCAACAGGAGAGTTTCCTGGCCGTATATGATCTTGACCGCAAAACGATCCGCCAGCTAGGTAGTAAAGAGATACCGCAAGTGATCCAGACAAATGAAGGCGATGGCGACCGCTTTGTCGGTGTGACTGATTATGGAAAAAGGATAGAAGGCCAGTGGCAGGGGAATACGTTGAAGGATATCTATGCGATCGATGTGGTTTCAGGAGATACAATATTGGTGAAGAAGAATATGGAAGGGAATATCTCATCACAATATATTTCGCCGACAGGAAAGTACATTATGTGGTATGATAGTAAAATCAAACACTATTTTGTTTGGGATGGTAACAAGACCACGAATATCACGGCGAAGATAAAAGTGCCGCTTTGGAATGAGGAACATGATTCTCCTTCCAACCCGAATCCGTATGGGGTGATGGGATGGCATGAAGGAGATAATACGGTTTATATTTATGATAAGCGTGAACCGTGGACAGTGCCAGTTGAGGTACAAAGTACTCCTTATAGACTTGTACAGTTTGCTGAAAAAAATAATAAAAAGACAAGAAGATACATATCGTTGGATCCCGAAAAGCGATACTTTGAAGTTGGCGATAGTATTCTTCTAAGAGTATTCGACGATGGTTCTAAGCAAAGTAACCTGGAGTTATTTACATTTGAAGGTTTTCCAATGATACGTTCTTATCTGCCAGAATCACCCTATGCGATCAGCCAGGTAGTAGCAAATAAAAATGGCTACAATAGATTTATTTACACCAAAGAAAACTTTAATGCTTCGCCGGACTTATATGTTGGTAATTTTTATCATCATGCCAAAGATGGAAATCTGGATAATATTAGTTGGTTTGGTTTATCAGATATAAAACTCTCATCTATCAACCCTCAACAATCCCAATACAACTGGGGCACCGCCGAACTCTTCAAATGGAAAGCATACGACGGCAAAGAAGCAGAAGGGCTCGTCTACAAACCCGAAAACTTCGACCCAAAGAAAAAATACCCGATGATCGTTTATTTCTACGAAAAACTCAGCGACGGCTTGTATGATTATAAAGAGCCCGCACCCATCCGCAGTGCCATCAATGTTCCTTTCTTTGTCAGCCGGGGTTATATCATCTTTTTCCCCGACATCCATTATACAACGGGTCACCCGGGAAAGAATGCCTACGATTATATCGTCAGTGGCACAAGAGCATTGGTGAAAAAAGGTTTTGTAGACAGTACCAATATGGCTTTGCAAGGACATAGCTGGGGCGGTTACCAGGCAGCACAGGTGGCCACGATGACGAAATTATACAAAGCGATCTGGGCAGGCGCGCCTGTTGCAAATATGACCAGTGCCTATGGCGGTATTCGCTGGGAGAGTGGCGTGGCCCGACAGTTCCAGTATGAGAAAACGCAGAGCCGGATCGGTGGTACATTATGGGAAAAATTGCCCTTGTATTTAGAAAACTCACCGTTATTTCATTTGAATAAAGTAACATCCCCGATGGTGATCATGCACAACGATGCGGATGGCGCTGTTCCCTGGTACCAGGGTATTGAATTGTTCACGGGTCTGCGTCGTTTAGGAAAGAAAGTATGGATGTTCAATTATAATGGGCAGGGACATGGACTTACACAAAGACAGGACATGCGTGACTATCAGATAAGAATGCAGCAATTCTTCGACTGGATATTAAAAGGAGAGAAGCCGGCGAAATGGATCACGGAAGGATTGCCGGCGGTGAAGAAAGGGAAGGAGTGGGGGTTAGAAATACAAGAGTGAGGGCCTCCTATCCTCTATCTCCTTTCCTCCGTTAGAGGAAAGGAGCATTCAAAGAGACTATGATTCATTGATCCATTGAATACTCTCCCTCTTTT
>JANOHQ010000485.1:0-6467 GCA_031406595.1 Chitinophagaceae bacterium | reverse complement strand
CTTGCTTTTAACCGTAACTGGTTTTCTTCCACGATCTCCCAATCTTTTACTCCATCGGTGGCATTGCTGCTGACCGATAGCTCTGTTTTTACATTTTCGCTCTTGTCAGACGCCGTGTATAAAACATTTACTTTCTTCATTTTATTACTGGCAGGCCATAACTGCACCCGGGAAAGAGTGATCGGGGATAAAGACGGGGGTTCGTTATCAATAACGGTAACGGTAAAAGAACATTTTTGCCCGGAAGCAGAGGTTACGATAATACTATGCGAACCCAAGCGGAAAAAAGAGCCATTGGGACGGGAATAGCTGATCGTGCCGCAGTCGTTCACACCAAGAGATGCTGCCGCAGGGAAACTGACCAGTGCGCCTTCCATACCGGCATCAGCTTTTACAATAATATTGGCCGGGCAAGTCAGCGTGCAATTTTGTGCCTGAACATTTGATTGGATCAAAAGAAGGATAGCGGCTGCTACCAGGACTTTCAGTTTCATGGTGGTGTTTTTAAAGAGTTATGGTGGGTAGGATAATCTACTATGGCAATCAGGATGCCAAACTTCGGATAAAAATAATGAAACCGGCACAGCCAGCCTTTTTTGACCCGATTCAGGTATAAAAAATAATTATTTCAGGTCCCTTTTGTTGTTGATGCGGTAGCAGATCAGCCAGATGATCGCGGTAAGCACGAGGGTAAGCACTACATGTTGGGGAATGACGTCTATGGATTTTTGGTAAGCCTCTGCGTCAAGCTTTCCCCAAAAAGCGGGTTTGGGAATCATCCCGTCAGAGATCTGCAGCGGCATATAATTCCCGATACTGCTTCCCTTCCATTCGAAAAATCCAATGATGATATTCTCGAGAATAATAAAATAGAACAGGAAAAGACCCAGTGCCAGGAAGGCCCTCCGGATCAGGAAACCCAGGAGAAATGCAATGGATAACTGGGAAAAAGTTTGCAAACCGAACAGGCCAATATAATGGACTTGTCCCCACGTGTCTTTGATCAGCCTTTCCTGGTTAGCAAGGCCCGTAACCAACGCCACAATCGCATACAGCAGGGTGATCAATACGGAGATGATCAGGACATCAAGCAGTTTGCTGGTAACAAACTGGCTGCGGCTCCATCCATCAATAATATTCTGCCGGTGCGTTTTAAAAGTATATTCATTGCTGATCAGCATGATCACCACCACCGCGGGAATAAATACAAAACAGGAAGAAAAGAAAGCTACGGTATGCCAGGCTTCCGGGAATGTGAAAGGATTGCCGAGAGCCATTTTTGCGAGCTGGCTTGCCTGGGAGGATTGCCCGGTAATTTCTTTATAGGCAAAGTAAGTGATATAATTAACTCCCGGGTAGGAGAGTGCTGTAACAGCCATAATCCACCAAAAGGCCTTGTATTTTTTCATCTTCAGCCATTCCGTACGTACCAGCGTCATCATATATGCCTTGTTTGAAGATTAATTATTTGTCAGTTCAAAGAAGCGGGCTTCCAGTCTTTTCTTTCTCAGTACCAGTTGCGTCAACACGATCCCGTTATTAAAACAATGCTTGTTGATCTCATCCATCTTTGCCGTTCCTTTCGGAAAGATGATCTGTACCGTATTGGCCGTAGTATCGATGAGGGTCTCTTTTCCAAAATGTTTTAATGCATTCGCCAATACCTGCAGGTCAGCAGCACTGAGCTCCACGATATCTTCGTCCATCATGATCTCGGCAACATTACCGGTTGTAATAAGATTACCGGTTTTTAAGATAGCAGCATGGGTACATACTTTTTCTACTTCATCCAGTAGGTGACTGGCCATGATAATAGTATGTCCCTGTTCTTTTAATTCCACGATCAGTTTTCGAATTTCGGCAATACCTACAGGATCAAGTCCGTTAGTTGGTTCATCCAGTACCAGCACTTTCGGATCACCGAGTAAGGCAGCGCCGATAGCGAGCCGTTGTTTCATTCCAAGGCTAAACGATTTGAAAGCACTCCGGCGACGGTCATAAAGGTTTACTTTTTTCAATACCTCGTCAATATCCTGTTTTGTTCCCCTTCCGCTGATCGCCTGGGTGATCTTTAAATTATCGATACCTGATAAATAACTGTAGAAATTGGGTGTTTCCAGCAACGAGCCGATCTTCCTCCTTTGGTCGGGTGAACCCGGTTTTCCAAACCATAGAAAATCTCCTTTATTGGCCCTTAATACATCCATGACGATACCCAGCAAAGTCGTTTTGCCGCTCCCGTTTGGACCGAGGATGCCAAATACACTTCCCTCGGGTACATCAAATGATATACCGTTCAATGCCCGGACAACACCGTAGTTTTTGGCCAAGCCCCTGATAGAAAGTACAACACTCATGAAGCCTTAATTTTGAATGAAGGTAAATGTTTATGAAATAAAAGAACAGAACAATTAGGCCAACGGCCTGTTATTTTCAGTGTAATACATTGTATAATGGAAAAGATCATTATCACGGGTGGAACAGGGTTGGTAGGTACAGCTTTGAGACGGGCTTTGCTGGAAAAAGGTTACGGGGTGACCATCCTTACCCGCGAATTGCCGGCCCAGAGGGATCCTGCCTCCCTGCTTCAATTCGCATTGTGGAATGTAGAGAAACAAACCATCGATACCGGGGCAATTGCCTCGGCCGATCATATCATACATCTTGCCGGTGAGAACCTGGCAGGTAAACGCTGGACCTCCAAAATGAAACGCCGGATAGTCGATAGCAGGATCAACAGCAGCAAATTGCTGGTGAACAGTTTGAAAAGTATCCCTAATAAAATAAAAACAGTGGTAAGCACATCGGCGATCGGCTGGTATGGGGCTGACCGCCTCATCCCCTGCCCTTCTCCACTGGGTGGAGAAGGGAGAAGGATGAGGCCATTCACAGAGTCTGATCCACCAGCAAGTGATTTTTTAGGTGACACCTGCAAACAGTGGGAAGAAAGTATCGACCCGGTGACTGAACTGGGTAAACGCCTCGTGAAGATCCGCGTCGGGATCGTGTTGAGTGAGAATGGAGGTGCATTAAAAGAATTTATCAGGCCGGTGAAATGGGGTATTGCCGCTATTTTGGGCAGTGGGAAACAGGTAATGAGTTGGATACATATTGACGACCTGGTGAAAATATATCTCGCAGCGATCGAAAATTCAACGATGCTCGGGGTCTATAATGCAGTAGCTCCCCACCCTGTGACCAATAAAGAACTGGTGTTGACCCTGGCAAAAAGCCATAAGAAATTCTATGTCCCGGCTCATATCCCTTCCTTTGTGCTAAAGGCGATATTGGGTGAAATGAGCATCGAGGTGTTGAAAAGCACAACGGTAAGCTGTAGTAAAATAATTAATACAGGCTTTGTATTCCGCTTTCCTTCAATTGACGAGGCCCTTCGTAAATAAACCGGCAGCTGCTTTTTTCTTACCTAACTAAGTTCTATTTTACAGCCGGGTTTAGATTAACCGACAGTTTACATGACCATCCGCGAACCATTCCTTTTAATCACAGGACTGTTAATTCTACTCCTGTGTTTTGCTGCCTGCAATAAGGCCGGCCGTGAAAAGAATGTACCGGTATCTTCACAGGTAGCAACTGATACAGCAAGCATTTCAGCAGTCATAAAAAAAGCCAATGGTTTTTTACAAACGAATTTAGATTCCATGTATTATTATATGGAGCTGGCGAGGGATCGGTCCATCGCCATTAATTTCAAGCAAGGTGAGGCCCGTGCCCTGGCAGTAGAGTCAAATTACCTGCGACGTAAGGGTGAATATTCCGCTGCCATCGAATTGGGGCTCCGGGTAGTGAATATGTATGACAGTCTTGGTATGTGGAAGGAAACTGTCCGGCTGAAGAATGTGCTGGCAGATATGTACAAGGAAATGGGGGGTCAAAAAGGAACGGTTGAATATTTACTGAAAGGAATTGAGTTATCAAGGCAGGGACAAGCCGTGGCTGAAAGTCGGAAATACATCTACGGGATCGTTATCAGCCTGAACCAGCAGGCAATTACCTGGAGGGATATGAGCCAGCAAACCGGTAGAAAAGACCTGATGGATACAGCTTTTCAATTATACGAGCGGGGGCTCAGTCTCATCAATGAGACAGGTGAAGGAACAGATGATCTTGGAAAATTCTATAATAATATCGGCCAGATATACAATGAGCATTATAAAGATTATCCTGCCGCATTGAGCTATCTAAATAAAGCTGTTGACTTCAATACAAGCCGGAATAACCAGCTTAGCCTTACCTATAACTATAATACGTTGTCGGAGATCTACCTTAATATGGGAGATGTTGACCATGCCAAAGAGTATGCACGAAAATTGCTGATCATCTGCCTGGAGCTTAAATCACCATCCCGGATGGTGAATGCCTATAGCCTTCTTACAAAATTGAATAAACACCTGGGCCGTTACGATTCTGCCCTTTTTTACCGGGATATCGGTGTTGCAATCGCCGATTCAATGGATAATGTGAAGAAGGCAGAACTGATCGCTGAATCGCAAACAAAATATGAAACAGGAAAAAAGGAGGAACGGATCAATGAGCTGGGAAAAATGAACGAGATAAAGAATCAACGTTTATGGCTGGCATTTGGCCTGGTAGCTTTATTTGCCGGGCTGATCGCTGTATCGGTATTCCAGAACCGGCGTTTGCAAAAACAGAAGGCAAAGATCACCGAACAATCCAACCGCCTGCAATGGATGATGAAAGAACTGCATCACCGGGTAAAAAATAATTTGCAGATCGTTTCCAGCCTGCTGAACCTGCAAACCTACCGGCTGAAAGATGAGGAGAGTGTATCGGCCATTAAAGAAAGCCAGTTGCGGGTACAGGCCATGTCGTTAATCCATCAGCGGTTGTACCAGGTGGAGGATGTGTCGATGGTGAATTTTAAATTATACCTTGATGACCTGGTAGACACATTGATGCGGTCTTATGGTTATGGAGCAGATGATTTTGACCTCCAGGTAAAAGTGGATACCGAATTATTAGATGTTGATACAGTAATGCCCATGGGTTTACTGGTCAACGAGATCATCACTAATTCATTCAAGTATGCGTACAAGGAAGTGAAAAGACCGTTATTACATATCAGCTTAACTTCCGGTAACCAGCAATTGCAATTAGAGATCAGGGACAACGGGCCTGGTCTGCATTCGGCAACAGCGGAGCAGAATAAGCAGGGCTTTGGTAAAAAACTGATCGATGCCTTATCCAGGCAGCTAAAAGCAACCTGGTCGGTGGATTCATCTGCCGGAACCGTGTATCATTTCACCATCCCGGACAATAAAAGGGATAAAGCCGCATAAAATGCCTGAAAAAATACATATAATGATCGTGGAGGATGAGTCTATCGTGGCCATGGACCTGGCGGCCGGGCTGGAGCATGACGGGTATATTGTGACCGGTATTGCTGATAATTACGAGGACGCGGTAAAAATGTTTTCAGCAGAACCGGTGGACATCTTACTCATGGATATCCATATTCATGGTGATAAGGATGGGGTAGACACTGCCACCGCATTGATGAAAATTAAACAGGTTCCGCTGATCTACCTGACGGCTTTTACGGATGTGGTTACGATTGAGCGGGTCAAACATACCAACCCTTCTGCTTTTTTGACCAAGCCATACAATATTGACAATGTACGTATCGCCATTGATCTTGCCCTCCATCATTTTGCAGAAACAAAGCCCGCTGCCCCTACCGGTAAAGTATTGCCGATGCAAGCTGCCGGCGAAAAGAAAACAGACAAAGAGCATTTCCTCCAGTTACAGGAATATATTTTCATTAAACAGAATTACCGGTTTGTAAAATTTAAACTGGCGGAAATCTTATTCGCGGAAGCAGATAATAACTATGTTAATATTCATACACAGACGCAGAAGTTTGCTCTTCGTCTTTCCCTGTCCGACCTTCTGGAACGGCTCAGTTTCCCCCGGCTGATCCGTATCCACCGTTCTTATGCGGTCAACCTGGATGCGATCGGTTCGTTTGATGAGCAACTGATCCGGATCGGGCAACACGAGATCCCCATTGGCCGCAATTACCGCCAGGAATTCATGGATCATTTTAATCTCCGGTAACACAGGCCCCTTCCTGGGGAATCATTCACATACAATTTCCGGTTGTTCGCATACAAAGCCGTCTTTCCCTCTGTAAACAGGCTGTAGCTTGGTGTTGATTTTAAATATAACCAACATGAGAAAGCTGCTATTCTCTTCCACCACCTTACTATTACTTAGCTTAACCAGCTTGTCACAAAGCGTTACTCCAACTGTTACCAATGCAGGCGGAGGATCTTACCAGAACCCCGCTTCTTACTTCCGTTACCTGGACTGGAGCATCGGGGAGCTTACGTTGGTCAGCACGCTTGCTCCTACGGACAGTTCGGTTGTCGTTTACCAGGGGGTGTTGCAACCCTGCACGGAAAAGCCTGGCTTTTCTCCTATCAGTG